>WUQU01000253.1 GCA_009889605.1 Candidatus Bathyarchaeota archaeon
ATAACCATCTATTGTTTTGGCAATTTCAAAATCTCTGCCTACAACTCTGGATTTTAAAACATCGGACAAAACTATCTTCCAACCATTCTCATCCAATACCGTACCTATGTAATACCAATTGTTTTTCTGTGTAACCATCGGTGAACAATCACTAAAAATGCCTATGACCTTTGAATCAATTATGTCTATCTCTTCCTTCCAGTAATAAACATCGACATTCTGTGACATTATAGCTCCATTCTCTTTATCGATAGCGCCGAAATCCACCACTTCTAACCCCAGTTCATCTATGAGATTATGAGGTATCCTTTCTCTTATCCAGTTGTTTTGATCTTTCAATGCTGACATAGCCGTCACGAAAACAGGACCTTTGAAACGCTTTAGTTTGCTGGAAAATTCCTCTGGTATATATTTGGCGTATGGCACGATCATCACTTTGTATTCATCTATCTCATCGTCGCTGAACACAAATTCGGCATTATAACCCAAATTCTTAACTGCCTTGTAAATCTCAACCACTGCATCCCAGTATTTAAAATTCCTATTCACATGGCTTATCCTATGAATCCACTCATTCTCGTAATCGAAATATATTGCAATCTCCTTTAACTGCTCAATCATACCAGATGTCTCATTTTTAACTTTTGAAAATGCTTCCAATCTCTTCGACGGACGTCCTGCATAATCGAGAAGCCCACCGTGGTACTGTTCTGCTCCAAATCTAATCTGGTCAAATCTAAATGGCATAACTCCAAAAGCACCATCCAAGTAAGCCTGTTTTGTCCACATTCCCAAGTATTCGGGATCAAAATTCTCATTAGTCACGCGCCAATTAACGCGACCAGGTTGTTGCTCTATCACCAAGAACGGCTTGTGTTTGATAGAACGCATCAAAGAATGATTTGCCGATTGGCGTAACGGATCATAGTCCTTTGTTGCTATGTAATTATCCCATGAAACAAAATCAATGTATTCAGCCATCTTTCTGTAATTTAAATCCATGAAGTCGATCATGAAATTATGTGTAATGGGTTTCTTAGAATGTTTCCTAATGATATCAACTTGTTCTTTTAGGAACTCTATATTGC
>WUQU01000254.1 GCA_009889605.1 Candidatus Bathyarchaeota archaeon
CTCAAAATGTCTTCTCAGTCAAGACCACGGCAAGGATAAGTGAAGCAATTCAGATCATGAAAGAGAAAAACGTGGGCGGCCTTCCCGTGATAGATGAAGAAAAACGCGTTAAGGCAATAATCACTGAAAGGGACATAGCCAACTTGTTTGCAGACAGACTTAGCGGGGTAAAGGTTTACCAGATAATGACTGAAAAAGTGGCCACTGCACTGCCCAAAACAACAATTTTTGAAGCAGAAAAAATGATTGCCCAAGGCTTCAGAAGACTCCCCATAGTTGCAGATGGAAAGGTCTTAGGGATAATAACATCCATGGATATTATACGCTTCTTCGGTTCAGGAGAAGTCTTTAAACATTTAAAGTCTGGAACTCTAACCCAGGTCTTGAACACGTTGGCCATTGAAATAGCGGCAAAAAACGTGGTTACAGTTACGCCGGATGCAGATGTGGGACAAGCAGCAAAAGTTATGCGTGAAAAAAACTTGGGTGCGTTGCCAGTAGTTTTAGACGAAAAACTTGTGGGTATACTAACTGAGAGAGACTTTTTCAAAATAATAGAATAAAGGGCTAAAAGCCGATTTCAGTGATTTAATGCCTAAAGAATCGCTTTGCATTAAAACCCCTAAAATAAACGGAGAGAAAGCCATAGTCCTAGCTGGCAAACTGAGAATCCTTGATAAAGAATTGAAAATCCAAAGAAACGACAGCCACATTTATCTACCCATAACCCGGAACCTTTCACCAGACGAGATGGAAACTTTTAAAAAACAAGGTTTAACAATCAAAATCGCAACCAACATTTTTCAAGAAAGAAAAAAACGTCCAGCAGCATTCTCAGATTTACTTGAGAATAGGCTTCCGCCCCATTTGTTGTCAAGTCTACCTCGCGCCATAGATTTTATCGGAGATATCGCAGTAGTCGAAATTCCTCCAGAACTTGAAGCCTACAAAACGGACATAGGCAATGCATGTTTAGAGGCATACAGAAATGTGCGCACAGTTTTGGCTAAGGCTGGAGCAGTTACTGGAACATATCGCCTAAGAAAATTCACAGTTATAGCCGGAGAACCGAAAACCAACACAATTCATAAGGAGTATGGCTGCAAATATTACGTGGACTTGGCTAAAGCCTATTTCTCGCCGCGCCTCTCCCAGGAGCACAACCGTGTATCCTCTCTAGTCAAAGAAGGCGAAATAGTTATAGACATGTTTGCCGGGGTTGGACCATTTTCAATACTTATCGCCAAAAGACATGAAAACGTTAAAGTTTACGCAATAGACATCAACCCAGATGCTGTGGTTTTTCTAAAGAGGAATATTAGGCTAAATAGGGTTAAAGGAAAAGTTTATCCGGTTTTAGGAGATGCAAGGCAAGCTGTTAAAGAGATGCTTAAAGGGTCGGCAGATAGAGTGATTATGAATTTACCTGAAAATGCAATAAAGTTTTTGGATGTTGCTTGTGAAGCGTTAAAACCCGATGGCGGCACAATACATTTCTACAGTTTTGTAAACGCGCCTAATTCCCTTGAAAACTTAAAACTTCAATTCATGGAGGAAGTTGAGAAATTTGGCAGAAAAGTGGATAAAATTCTCTTTTCAAGGTTTGTTCGGGAAACCGCGCCTTATGAGTGGCAAGCCGTTTTGGATGCCAAAATTTACTAAAGGTTCACAGTTAACGTTATTTGCACTTTTTCATATGGGTTTTTAAGTTTCTCAACAAGCTGCCTTGAAAGGTCACATGCAGCTTTATCCGCGCGGATTGCCAATGTGCGATCACATATGTAACTGCTTTTCCTAACAACCATATCTGTTAGGTGGGTGAAAACGAGAAGCGGACTGCCATAGGCATTTATAAAGTCCTTTACTCCTCCAGCCTCAATGAGAATTGTAAGCTTAGAGTTTTCCCGGCGCAAGCTTCCCCTGAACCTTTCACTCAGTTCGGTTAAACCCTTGTCCGCTGATGTGGCGACTATGCAGTCTCCCCTTTTTGTCAACCATTTTTCTTTTGTAATCTCAAGCGTAGATTTGTGAGTGGCTTGGATGTTTTCATGGCCATATGCGGTAATTACTTCGCTTATCTCCAAACAAGCAGTGCGCTCCGTTACCATTTTGCCAAAAGCCTATTCCATAACTTCTATGGAGTCTACTTTTCCATCGCCATCTAAGTCGAAACCCTGTATCACTTTTGCAAAATTGTCCTCGCCGTTATAGTTCTTTAAGGTTTTTTCCCAGAAATTGGTTAACGCTAAAACGCAAGCCTTTGTGCCTACGGCTTTGTTTCCAGCTAAAACTATAACCCGCTTGCTTTTGTCCCATGGGTTTACAATTTTCGCTACAAGCCCAACGCTGTCTGCAGTGTAAACCTGTGAGGTTTTTTGGGATACTAACCCGCCAAATAAGAAACCTTGTTCAGAAGGCCTCATGTTAAACCTTATTGGGAGATAATCGTTGAGCTCCTGTGTTAAAAGATTTGTTCCAGGTCCACCTACAAGCACCAAGTTGTTTTTCTCTTCTTTTTCAGCTTTCACATCTACATCGAGTTTTACGGCGAAGTCATCTGGCGCCTTGGTGAACTGCCCAAGGAAGAAAGCCAAATGAGAAGCATAATGCCCGTCCCTAGCGCTTGTTTTGAATGGTCCATGAGGCGTAGGGCTTCCTACGACAATTTTACCGTTGAAGCTTCCGTCTTCGCGTGTAAACTCGCTGAAGAATTTTTGCAGTTTACCATAATCCTCTATTTTTGAAAGCCTTTCAATAGGCCTATACTCTTGGGCAAGTTCTATGCCGAACGCGGATGACTCCGCCTTGTAGTATTTGGCTATTGCACCTTTCTTTTCTTCTTGCCGAATAACCGTTATGGCCCCGGCGTTTGCAAGTTTTCTTATGTGGTAATAGACTTTCTGCTCGTGAATCCCAAGCGTTTTAGCTATTTCCAACGGGTACATTTCCTTTTCAGAAAGCATAACCAGAATCTTCCAGCTGAGCTTGTTTAGAATCATTTTAAGTTTCTGCGGATCATCGAACATTGTAATCTCTTTAACTTTTGGGGTTTTACCATCATCGTGAAGCAGAAGCTTTTTGTTCATGGCCTTTCGTAAACATAAATCTTGAAACAATTATTAAAATTTTTATAAAAGAGAACAGTCGATAACTAGCTGATGAATCCAAAATGCCGCAGTCTGTTTTCCAGAGCTTAAAAGTATGTTAACGATTGTCCTTTTTCCATAGACGAGGTATGAACATGGGAACATTGTTTTTGTATTCTTTGTACTCTTTCCCAAACTTTTCTTCCAGTATTTTTTCCTCCTCTTTTGCAAGTTTATAATATAGCAGTGCAAGTATAGGCCATAATATAATCGTGGAGAATGTTGGCCATAGAAAAGCGATGCCAAAAGTTAGCAGCAGAAATCCTAAGTATTGGGGGTGGCGAGCGTGCGAATAAATGCCAGTTGTCACTAGCGTATTTTTTGCTCTAAAGATTTTGCTCCAACCGAAAATGATTAAGAAAACTCCGGCAAGAATCATTATGTTTGAAATGGGCAGTATAACCCCTAGGTAAATATAAACGAATA
>WUQU01000255.1 GCA_009889605.1 Candidatus Bathyarchaeota archaeon
AAGAAAAAGAAGAAAAAAGAACTGCGAAAAAGTACCATCTCGACAATCTGACTGTCATCGTCGATTACAACGATATCCAAATTAGCGGTCATGCAAGGGACATAATGTACGTTGACATTAAAGCAGAATTCGAAGCAGCAGGCTGGAAGACAATAGAAATTAACGGTCATAACTATGAGCAGATACTTTCTGCATTGAGAATAGCTCGAAACGATGGCTACCCGACAGCAATCATTGCACATACAATTATCGGTAAAGGCGTAAGCTTTATGGAAGATAAACCTGATTACCACGGTAAGGCTTTGTCAAAGGATGAGCTTGATAAAGCACTCAATGAATTGGGAATTGAAAACGACGTTGAAAAGTACATAGCGATGAGAAAAACGTTAGAGGTTAAACCACACGAAAAAGTTAAGCTGTATTACAAAGTTGATGTCAATTTAGGTGCTCCAAGGGTGTATGATAAATCAACGGATAACAGAAGCGCACTTGGAAGGGCTATTGCTGATCTTGCCATTGCTAATGATAACGTAGTTGCTGTTGATTGTGATTTGAAGGGTTCAGTAAAGCTTGATTTCTTAGATAAAGAGAGACCGGATAGAATTGTTGAGATTGGCGTGCAGGAGCACAACGCAGCAGCACTTGCGGGAGCTATGTCCGCAGATGGAATAGTTACGTTCTTTGCGGATTTTGGCGTATTTGGTGTTGACGAGACATTCAACCAGCACAGATTAAATGCTATAAACAATACGAACTTGAAAGTTGTTGTGACACACTGTGGTATAGACGTTGGTGAAGATGGAAAGACACACCACGCGCTCAATTACATAGGCGCACCGCTTGCGTGGTACGGGTTCAAAGTGATAGTCCCGGCTGACCCGAACCAGACCGATAGAGTAGTGAGATACATAGCAAAAGAATACGGCAATTTCGTTGTTGCAGTTGGAAGGAGTAAACTTGAACCTATCAGAAAAGAAGATGGTTCGCTGTTCTTCGATGAAAACTATGTTTTTGAGTACGGGAAAATGGACATACTCAGAGACGGAACAGACGGAGTTATATACGCAACAGGCTCTGTTATTCCAAACGTGTTAAAAGCTCACGAAATCCTTAAGTCAAAAGGTATAAACTTTGCGGTTAT
>WUQU01000256.1 GCA_009889605.1 Candidatus Bathyarchaeota archaeon
ATATTCTAGAACTAAAAATAGATAGGATTTCCATTTGTATTTGTTTTTTCAAAAAACCATATTTGGGCATTTTGGAACTCTCACCAAATAGGATTTCCAAAATTTCAGACTATTCATCAGACCCTCTGAAAATCTCTTTTTCAATCTCCTTGGCATATCTTGTTGTAATTCCAAGGGGGTGACATATCTCGTAAAACTCTTCAAGTGTTACCTTTCCCCTGTCGGAAATGATGCTCTTTATGATATCTTTCTTGTTTGTAGAAGATATTGGGACGAACTTTAACCGTGTCCTGTCACGATATAGAAGCATTTTGGGGAGTTCTTCTTCAGAATGTCTCGTAATGAAAGAGGCTTCTATAATATCCACATTATCGGTGGGAAAGAGACATATTGCTGTATCTACCCAGTATAGAAACTGACTTGTTCCCCTTATCTCCTCTCCCCCAAGTCTAACCCTTTCGCCCTTATAAGTTATATGAGATTTGCGAACAGCCTGTGTAAGAATTACTGAGATATTGTAATCCCTTATCAAGTTCTCAACGAGATTGTATATCGCCTGCATCCTTACTGTATTCTCATCTTCGGACAAATGAGCCATATAGAATGGGTCGAGAACAAGTATTTCGGGATTGAACATCAGCAAGCAAGTTTTGAGCCTTTCATATCCTATCTCAGTGTCTATCCTCAAATTCCAGATGTTCCAGATGTAGAAATTGTCGTGATTTGCGCTGTTATAAACAGATGCTATCTTTGCTACCCTCTTTTGGAATGCTCCTTCATCAATCTCTTCTTGAATTAGAAATACCCTATGTGGTCTCTTTATACCAAACCTTCCAAGAAATGGTTTTCCAGTAGATAGGTCAAGTGCCATCTGTAGCGCTAATGTTGACTTCCCTATCTTCGGCTCCCCTGCTATTACGAGCTTAGACTTCCTCACCATTATCCCCTTCTCGATTATTTCAGCGATTTCAAACTTCTGAGCAAGAAAGTCCTTTAAACTGTAAACTGGCGGATGGGAAAAATCTGGTGAGAATTGCTCTTCGTTCATTTGGTCTCCTGTTTTTCTTGCTTACGATATTCGTATAGTTTCTCTTCTATTTCCTGAAGCCACTGATATAATAACTCAGGCGAGATTTTGCCAGTCGGGTCTGAAAGAATTAGAAAGTCAGCCGCCATCGTATGCTCCTCACCTGTATTTAACTCGTGAGGAATTGAGAGGGCTTTTGATTTCCCTATTTGATATACTTTCCGCCTTGCCTTTATCCCCATACTCGATTTAATCTTTTTTAAAATCCAAATTTAATTGTAGCAAAATCTTCAAGTTTTGTCAATATCACTTTGTTGATAGATAAACAGTCTTACGATATAATCTTATGTAGAGTGCCGAAATGATAAACAAATATATGGAGATGAAACTTATCGCCCAATCTCCCGACTATAGCCTTTATCACGGTGATGCCCGTAATCTAAATCTGATACCTGATAGAAGCATCGATTTGGTGATAATAGATGCTCCTTATGGGATAGAGTATATAAGCCATCATCGAAAGTTAAAACCGAAAGAGATGATAATTGGAGATGATAAGGCGATTTCAATACTAAGAGAAAGTTTCTGGGAGATAAAAAGGGTGATGAAAGAGAACAGTTCCCTGTATCTTTTTACGAGATGGGATATGTATCCAAGAGTATTAGAGTTATGCGACAGCTTTTTTGATGTTAGAAATGTCCTTCTGTGGATTAAGAATAATTGGGGTATGGGAAATCTAAAAGGCTCTTATGCTACTTGCGACGAATGGATTATATATGCCGTTAAAGGAAACCCAGAATTGAGGGGAGGAAGAGACCATAATGTTCTTCTCTTCAAAGAAGTTCCATCAGTAAAGTTAATACATCCAGCACAAAAGCCAGTTGGGTTGCTTCAGTATCTTATTTATAAATCGAGTAAGCCAGGGGATACGGTTCTTGACTGCTTTATGGGCTCAGGGAGTTCTATTGTCTCAGCAGTAAGCCTTGGAAGATACGGAATTGGCATAGATATAGACGAGAAATATGTGAGAATAGCCAAAGCAAGATTGGAGCAAATCACTATGCCTTTAGGAGATTTAGAAATAGAACCAGAGGGGGAGATAGTATGGAAATAATCTGGGCAGTCCACGGGAAGTCAGTATCCCCAGCCACCCCCACCGTCAAACCCCTCCGAGGCTTCTCGGATGGACTGCCCAGACAAGGATAAAATGGCATACTTGGTGAAAGAAGAGATTGCTTGGAAACTTAATAAGAGATTGTCAAATTATTATTTAAACAGACTTTATCTTCCCCCAGATGGGTGGAAGATTTTAAAGAGGTTGAAGGGAAAATGGCAGAAGGACAGGATATTCGGATGCAGGATATCGTAAAAAGCGAAATTCTAAAAGAGTATAAGGCATATCTTGCTGGAAGGAAGTCTCCAAATACCGTATCTGCTTATATTGATACTGTCAGCAGATTTCTTGATTTCATTAAAGACAAAGAGCCAACCCCTGAATTAGCAAAGAAGTTTCTCGTATATCTTGGGTTAAAAGGGTTAACCCCGAGGTCTCTTAACAGGCATCTGAGTGCTTTAACAAACTTCTTCCGATTTATTGGTAAGCCAATAAGTATTGAGAGTTACAAGTTTCAAAAGCATCTCCCAACACCCCTGAGTGAAGAAGAGATAGAGAGATATATAAAGGCGACGAGAAATCCATTTGAGAGGGCACTTGTTTTAACTTTATACACTACAGGTATGAGGATTTCGGAGTTGAACTCTATAAAAATTTCAGACATAGACTTCAAGAACGGGTTTATAAAAGTTATGGGGAAGGGCGGAAAAGAGAGGGTAGTTGTTGCTCCTCCAGAAACCCTTGAGGCTATTCGTGAATATCTTGATACGAGAAAAGATACAAGTGAGTTTCTCTTCCCCCGAAGCAGAGGCGTATACTGGGAGAAGATTAAGAAGATTGGAGAAAGGGTGGGATTAAAGGTTTATCCTCATCTTCTAAGGCACACTTTTGGAACGAGATGGATTTCCGAGGGCGGTGATGTTGCTTCCCTCAAAGAGCAGTTGGGACATTCTTCAATCGCAACAACATCGATATATGTCCATCTTGTTCCAAAGCAGATTAAAGAGAAGATGCCAAAGATAATATGAGATGCCGAAGAGAAGACTTATAGCACCATCGCCTTATATCTTCATAAGGGATTATCTCTTAAAAGTTGGTGAGGATTTCATATCGAACATACACAGGGAGTATAACAAAATCCTGAAAGCACACGATTATAAACCCTGCAATTATAATAGCTTCAGGTCTTATATTGCCATTCTGAGAAGGCTTGGTCTTATTGAGTTATCCCGTGTAGAG
>WUQU01000257.1 GCA_009889605.1 Candidatus Bathyarchaeota archaeon
GAGCAATTAGAACAGCAATTGCTTAAGTTAAAGGGCGAGAAGACATGTACATGTGGAGCAGTTGTCGGATATGACTCTAAGTTCTGTAATAGCTGTGGCCAGACGTTACATCATGATGATTCTCCCCAGGTATATGATGAACCAACTAAAGCAGATAAAGCAGAGGTAACAGAGGTTCAATCAGAAACAATTGATCAACCCTCTTCGGCGGTTAAACTTTGTCACAGTTGTCAGTCGCCAATTGAAGATGATTTACGTTTTTGCACCTCTTGCGGTGCAAAGGTGGAATAAAACAAGCCCCCATCCCCCTCTTTTGGTGGTTGGGGGTTCTGTATGTTTGGATTGGTATTATGGATCGGCTACATGTAGTTGGACAAGAAAAATAAGGGCTTTTAGAAGAACCGTTCGATTGATGGAATCTAATAAGCTTAAGGCGACAATGGTTATCCTATATGCGGCTATGTTTCACTTATTTGTATGGAAGGGAATGATTACGCTATATACCGATACAATTCAATACTTGTCGATATTTATGGATCGTATTGTGTTTCCTATAGCGATGTTAGTGTTTCTTGTTTTACAAAACGGTATGGATAAAGACGCTAATAGGGAGTTGAGAATAGAAGTCCAGGGCGAACGATAGGGAGGGTAGATAATGGCAATACCGAATATTTTATTATTTATTTTGATTGCAATAACAGTCACCGCATGGATAAACTCTTACCGTGAGCAGAGCGTCGCTTTTATGATAGGGTTAGCCATTTATTTGACAGGACTTGTATTAGATCCTACCAGCACCGGCCCGGGATTACGGTTAGAGGGCATTTATTTCTCACTTATCACTATATTAGTTGTGTTCCCTTTATATTTTCTCGGCAGTATCTCTTGGTTGATTGCCTATATCCGAAGAAGAAAGGGAGGGTAGAGTTAAGAAAATGTAGAAAGCCGTGGTGACACGGCTTTTTTAGTAGTTGATGTAATTTCCTCCAGTCATAGTAAAGCTTTGGAATTATGAAACTTACTCA
>WUQU01000258.1 GCA_009889605.1 Candidatus Bathyarchaeota archaeon
ATCTACAAAAGAATTGAAACTAAGGAATAAATGCAATTGTTCCACATAATATCTCGCATTGAAGAATCTACAAAAGAATTGAAACGTACTGCAGCCCTAGGCTATACACACAGTTGTTCCATGTCGTGAAGAATCTACAAAAGAATTGAAACTTATAGGAGTTTGCTTTGCACATAAGGGTGACTAATCCTTGTGAAGAATCTACAAAAGAATTGAAACTATAATATTCAGTAAAGACAACTTTACCTCATTTTCGAAGAATCTACAAAAGAATTGAAACATAATCGCTTGTTTATATAAGTCCTCTGAAATGCCTCTAGAAGAATCTACAAAAGAATTGAAACGTGCGCCTTGCGTGAAGACGAGAGTCTCCAGGTGTGAAAGAAGAATCTACAAAAGAATTGAAACATTGGTTGTCTTTTGGCCACCTGTTACTCGCCACTACTACCCTGAAGAATCTACAAAAGAATTGAAACTTTGGTTACTGTTTCAGTTCATTGTGTCCACGTTGCGCATTGAAAGAGTGGAGCCCCGCGCGTGTAACACGTCAATTAACAAGCTGGCGAGGAGGTTAGCCAAATACGTGAAGAGCGCCTACGCCGAAATTAAAAGCGTCGTGGAGGCGGTCTTAGGCGAGAAGTAAACACCCTCTTTTTTCCTGCAAAATATTTTTAAATTAGCAAAATTAGAATATATTGTATCTCCCTCAATTCTTTATCTATTATACGCTTTACATTAATAGCGGTTTTGCAATAGGTTTTTAAACCCCCTGACAGGTGGGGGTCATGAGGGCATATAAGTCCAAGAGACAAAATAAAACCAGGGGGAACTCCCAGGCGAGCGCCCCGCAAGGCGGGGCCGGGGCGTTTAAGGCCGTGGCCGTCATAACAGTTGTAAACTCGGTTAACCCTACTACAAACGTGGCTATCAACGCGGTTAGCGCTAACGCCATGAGCGCAAGCGCAGTTAAAAATTCGGAGGTTAAGGCGACGAGTACAAAAGCGGGCGCCTCTGGGGCACCATGAGGGTTATCAGCGCCTCGGAGCTAAAGAAGTGTTTCAACGGCTGTAAGTGGGTCTGCGGACGGACGGTTGTCGTGGGCGTTAAGAGTGCATTCGAGCTGGCATTGGCGTTGAAGCAAATCGTCGGCGGCGAGGCGTACGTAGTTTGGAACGACGTTCACGTTATCTCTAAGAAGTGCTACATTGTCCTCGCGACGTGGTGGGTTGACGGCGGAATAGGGGTGAGGGAGGCGCTGGGGTGG
>WUQU01000259.1 GCA_009889605.1 Candidatus Bathyarchaeota archaeon
ATACCGAAAATCTTCTCATCCAAATCTTTCTCACTTGGATTTTCTAAGTAATAATAGCATGTACTGTACTCACATTTCAGGTTTTCAACCTTCAATATCTTCTTTAAACCTATCGTCTCACAGTCATTTATTTCTACCAAGTTACCATCAACCCTAATTTTTGGAAAATTGTTGATTGGGGAGGAGTTGAATTTATCAACTGAGTCGTTTGAAATCTCGAAAGAATCGAATAGATCCTCAAGAATCCTATATACATCCTCAAAAAGTCCATACTGTCCAGTTACGTTATAGAAAACAAAATGCGCATCTTGATAGGTTTTCGAGAGCTTTATCAACAAATTGACCTTGCATTGGAATATCTGCTCACTGTATTTGGAAAAACCGCTATAAACATCGTATAAAGCTAAATTGTTAACCTCAACTAACACACCTATTCCTCCCCTTTATCCAGAAGTTCTGCATTGTGTTACAACAATTCTGCGGCCAAACTTGCCAAATCAGACCTTTCACCTTTACTAAGTACTATGTGACAAGCAAGTTCCTTGCCTCTGAATTTAGAAGCTGCATGGACCAAACCGTTACTGCTTTCGTCAAGATATGGGGTATCTATCTGATACGGATCACCAGTAAGAACTATCTTCGTACCCTCTCCAGCTCGTGTTAAAATCGTCTTGACTTCTAGTGGTGTAAGATTCTGAGCTTCGTCTATTATTATGAATTGTCTTGGTATCGAACGTCCTCTGATATATGTTAGAGCTTCGAGCTCAATAACATCTTTCTTCATCAATTCCTTAAAGCTAATACTGTTCAACCTGCAGAGATACTCGAGATTATCCATAACCCCGCTCATCCAAGGCGAGATTTTCTCTTCAAGTGCTCCAGGCAGATAACCTATATCCTTCCCGCCCATTGGAATTAATGGTCTCGCAACGATAATCCTATCGTAAACACCCTCTGTCAAAATCTTTTGCAGAGCCGCTGCAAGCGCAAGAAAAGTTTTACCTGTTCCAGCTATACCGATAAGCGAAACAAGTTTAATCTCATCGTTTAGCAGAGCATCAAGCGAGAATAACTGCTCTTTGTTTCTGGGGGTTACATTAAATACTTTTATTTTGGAATCTACTTTCTCAAAATCTTCACCATTGAATCTAAAGAATCCATCATTGCATTCCACATATAAATTTGGATACAGTAAGGATTTATCAATATCCGATAATTTATCCGCCACCATGTAGCCGACAGGAAGACGTGAAAGTTCACTTTTATCAGTCAGGTAATCTTCAGCGTGTAACCCAAG
>WUQU01000260.1 GCA_009889605.1 Candidatus Bathyarchaeota archaeon
AAATACTGTAATTTCACAGTTTTTTTAGCCTTTAATACCAGTCTAAGTTATTTTACCATAAATTGTGAATGATTAAAAGAAAAAATAAAAAAGGAGATCAGTTTGTACTGACAGAAAATGAAGCCCCGCAAGCCAATCTCCTTTAGAGGATTGGTAAGGGGCTTAATTAATGAGCAATACCTTTGGTATAATTCTTGTAGAAGGTGAGAACAAGGAATGTCGGAATGCCATGTTAGAACATACAAGTTGGCTGTTCCGTCTGAGCTAAATGCCATCTGTGAAAGACTAAACAAAGAAGCAGCAAGAATATACAACAAAACCATGTCGTTAATCAGAAAAGTTAAAAATAAAAAAGGCTTTTGGCTTTCAGAAGGCACTGTTCAAAAGTATATCCTTAGATGGTACGAAGGCATCGATATGCATACTCACTCAAAGCAAGCTATAATGCAAAGGTATTTCCAAGCTTTGGGGAGCTATTTTGCAAACATCAAATCAAATCCAAATGCTAAACCACCTTACAAACGAAGAAGATACGTTCCATTCGTCTGGAAGTCGACAGCAATCAAGCTATTAGAAGATGGAACACTCAGACTGTCTATGGGCGGGAAAGCTGAGCCATTGGAGATTAAAACAAACCTGTTGCCAAGCACAATTATCAAACAAGCAACGCTTGTGTACGATTCTGGTAGGTATTATCTCCACCTTGCGATAGAGGTGGAGAAGCAAGAGCAGGCAGGCTCGAAGGTAATGGCTGTAGACCTTGGAGTACTCCGTCCCATCACAACTTTCGATGGTGAGCAAGTTGTTATCTACAGCGGTGGTGCACTTAACAGTGTTCTGAGATATCGCAACAAAGAATATGCCAAATTTCAGCAGATGCTCAGTAAATGCAAAGAAGGTTCGAAACGATACAAGAAACTCAACAGAGCTAAAAGGAATATGCTCAGAAAGACAAGCAACCAAATAAAAGACATCATGCACAAAATCACGAGCCATTTCATAGGGATGTGTCTTAAGAAAAACGTTGGAACTATCGTACTTGGCGAATTAACAAATATACGTGAGAATGTAGAAGGAAACGACAATGCGAGGCAAAAGATTCACCAGTGGCAGTTTAGGAAACTAACGCAGATGATTGAGCATAAAGCTGAGTTATTTGGCATCTCAGTTATCAAAATCTCAGAAGCATACACAAGCAAGACATGTCCAGTTTGCGGAACACAGAATAAGCCAAATGGAAGAAACTACAGATGTCAATCTTGTGGCTTTGAATACCATCGGGACGGAGTAGGAGCGATAAATATCTACAAAAGGTATCTGGGAGACATCCCAGTAGTTGAGAGATTGGCCTCCTCCGTGGGTGTAAGATACAATCCACACCTACGTGGCCATGAGTTTAACACGAGCCCATGGAGGGTAGCCATGAGCTACTAAGAATCCCATCCCCTTCAGGGGATTGGGAGTGTCAAGGGCCAACAAAGGAAGTTTTAAAAGATGAAAGTAAACTTATACAAGCCCACCTTGAATTGCCTACTTTGT
>WUQU01000261.1 GCA_009889605.1 Candidatus Bathyarchaeota archaeon
AGTTGTTTTCCCATCCGCAGTAGCAAAAACAGTGCTCACCGACCTCGGTTTTGGTACATTCAAGGACTACTACATCAACTACAATAATCAAACATATGCTGTGGGTAAAGCAGCACTGGATTCAATCGCACCAGAAACTAACTTTACACCCGAAAGGTTCACTTCAAACTTTGCCAGAATACTTGTGCTTACATCTTTTTTAGCTACAGGCGTCGAAGGTGAGGTTGAACTTGGACTGGGCTTGCCACTTATGTTCTACAAAACACTGAAGGACAAAGTCAAAGACTACTTTGAATACTCAGAAGACACAGTCATAGACAAAGAAAACATTGCACACAGTTATCACATTGTCCGCTGTGAGGTCTTCCCACAGGGCGTTGGAGCATTTTTCACTCTCGACCAGCAACTCTCCGGTAGATACTGCCTGGTTGATGTTGGTTTCAGAACAACAGACGTTATAACGGTCGAAGTTGAAGAAGAAAACATTGAACCAATACTTGACCTGTGCTTTACAATCGACAAAGGAATGTCACTCGCAATTGAAAAACTCAGTTTATTGTTCGAAAGAAAATTCAACGTCAGCTACGATTCAAAGTTTCTTATGGACATCCACGAACGCTTATCCATTCCTGTACGTGGCAGGCAAGTAAACATCGAAGAGATAAAAAACGACGTATACCAGACTGTCGCTAACGACATCGTACAGTCGGTACTCAAAAAACTCCACAACGAACTTGATTCACTCGGTTGCATCTTTGTTGCAGGTGGTGGTGCTTTTTATGCAGCATCAATTCTGCAAAGAACATTCGAAAATGTCCAGGTTCTGGACAATGCACAGTTTGCAAATGCCAAAGGATTCCTGAAACTGCTCAATGTACTTGATGAGTAATACCAAACAAAACCGCGCTGCTGCTGAATTAAACAAGGTTTATACGCCGTTTTCGTATTACCAAGCATCAGAAAACACACACAGAATGAATAACGGTAATACAAAATTAACAGAACAAACACATAAAACCCAGAAGCGACAAACTTTAAAGCGGTATTACAGAAAGGTGACCAGACCATGAAAAAAACTCTCTCCGTCAAAATCGAT
>WUQU01000262.1 GCA_009889605.1 Candidatus Bathyarchaeota archaeon
ATCGATTGAAAAGTGTTGTTAGAGTCAGAGCCACAAAGAAAGATCCCAACAACATTGAGAGGAATCCGATGAATTTTGCACTATTCTTTGTGGCATAAAACCCTGCTACCAAACCAACTATAGCTCCAATGACAACATATGCGTACCACGGAAGAGACACGTACGTTTGTGCAAACGAGTTCACTATAAAATTCACCGCGAAAAAACCGATAAAGAAACTCCCGAGGAAGATTATAGATTTATAAAGTCCATAAAATATCACAGCAAAGATGATAGAAATCGATATAGAGAAAATTATCTCATTTTTGCTTACCACCGCAAACGCATTTGGCAGATATTTTTCAATGAACGTATAAAGTATAGGACTTATATAACTGAACCCCACAAGAAAACCCATAAGACACAAACTCAGAAACTCAACGAAATTTGAGAAGAACAACAAAAAAACAGAGAAAGGAAGGATTATGTACCAGTTAGAAAGTACCAGTTCCCCCAAGGCTTTTAAATCGTTAATATACTGGATACTCGAAAGCCCCACTACAAATCAATCCTCCCATCTATGTAATTCTGCACTTCAGCCTTTACTCTTTCATCCCTCATCCGCTCGGAAGCCTTCCTTTTGTTTCCGAGCGCTATATAGCACAATGCGATTTGCACATCTGTTTCAAATCCCTGCAGTCCAAGTTTTTCTGCTTTTTCAAAGAACATAACAGCATCGCTGTACCTCTCCATTTCCATCAAGGCGCACGCGAGGTTAAAATATGCAAGTGAAAAATAAGGGTCAGATTGTATAGCCCTCCGGTACATCTCTATTGCCTTACCGAGCATCCCCTGGCGCCTGTATATGTTCCCAACATTATTATAAACATCAGGAATATCTTTATTGAGCAATTCGTTGTATATTTTAAGTGCTTCGTCGTACAATCCGTTTTCTGTCAATTCCACCGCTCTTTTTATCTGTTGCACGATTTCATTATGGATTTCTTTCATAACACATTCACCCCTGTAAATTTTATCGGCTCGAATTCAATATCGATTAATCGGAAACTATTTTCCTTCGCTTGCACTATTCATAGCGTTAATAAGCAAGTTTGTATAAAACATCGTGTCATAATAAACCTGCTCTTTGAAAGCGACTTTAGCACTGA
>WUQU01000263.1 GCA_009889605.1 Candidatus Bathyarchaeota archaeon
CTTTCCCTTCGAAGTTTTGAGCAGAGACTTGAAGCTGATTTATGCTTCGAACCTTATAGGTGCTTTCGGAGACGGTCTTTTTGCTTATCTCTTACCATATTACATGAAGGAAGCCCTTAACGCCAATCCTGTTGAAGTTGGAATACTTTACGCCGTGACAAGCCTAATGAGTGCTGTCACTTTGTTTCTCGCCGGTATGTTTGCCGATAAATATGACAGAAAAAAGATCATGATTGCCGGTTGGATTGCATGGGTGCCTGCGCCCCTTATTTTCTCCCTTGCACAAAACTGGGTTCAAATGTTGCCTGGAATGATTTTGTGGGGTTTTTGGCTTGGTGGACCTACAAGCACAGCTTATATTGTTACTTCTGCGGATGAAAGCAAGTTGACTCTAACTTTTACTGTGCTCTCTTCGTCATGGTCAATTGGCTACATTTTCTCTCCAGCTTTAGGCGGCTATCTTGCTGGAACGGTAGGCATGCAAAAAGTCTTCTATTTGGCTTTTATTTTCTATTCCTTAGCCTGCCTAATCCTTGTCTTTATAAGTAGTCAATTTGCAATAGGCTCAAAGCAAATGTCTTCAGAGGAGCATCTCTCATTTTTAAAACTTTTAAAAACAAGGGAACTAGCGTTTTTGTCAATTCTATTTGCCTCCATCATGTTTGTTTTGATGATGTTTCGTCCATTTGTCCCCCAATTTCTTGCGGATACGTATCATTATGGAGATTTTGAAATAGGTTTATTGGGGTCTGTTTCCTTTTTAGGTTCGGCGGTTTTGGGCATCCTTCTTGGAAGACTTGGTGACAAGTGGAAAAAGGCATATGCTCTTGCGCTTTCAATGGTTATTTGCAGTTTCTCTTTGGTTCTTCTTTTGGTTTCTGGAGATTTCCTTGTATTGGTAATAGCCTTTTTCTTTACTGGGGCTTCGTATATGACGTGGTCTATTATGAGTGCAATAATAGGGCCTTTTGCTCCAGAATCCATGCGCGCCCGTTGGATATCTATTCCTCAAACTGTAACCATGTTTAGTTCATTTTTAGCTCCATACGTTGGTGGGCTTCTGTACGATTTTTCATCCTATTTTCCGTTTACCTTTGCCATAGCTGCCTCGTTTTTCTTAGCGTTAATTGCTTGCAAGGTGCTTAAAGTGTAAAAGCCGTAACAGTTCAATATCGGAACTCTTATTTAATTAAAATGAGTGATTTTTGATGGGTGAATGTGCTATGGGTGAGGACCATACTAGGTCTTGGAGCTTTCTCCTTCTACTATTTATAGCCGGATTAGTGGTTGGGGGTTTAGTCAGCTCATACCTAACCATTCAGCAAATAAGCAGTTTGGAAAGCGAAGTTTCAAGCCTACGAAGTCAAGTTTCAAAACTTTGGGGTTCTCAAACAATAATTAATCAAAATGTTACAGTCTATCAAGATGGCATCTCACTATCAGATTTATATGCCAAAGTCAAAGATTCAGTGGTGCTTATCCGCGTTCAAACAGAGGATAACGCAGTTCAAGGTTCCGGTTTCATTTACAACTTCACCGGCACCATGGTTGTGGTAACAAATTATCACGTTGTCCATAAGGCGGTAAACATAAGCGTAACCTTCTCAGATGGGGAAGGCTACAATGCCAAAGTTTTAGGAAAAGACCCTTACGCGGATTTGGCGGTGCTTTCAGTTTTAAACGTTCCAGCTAAGAAGTTTAAGCCGCTAGCCGTTGTGAGTTCATCAACATTAAAAGTTGGCGACCACGTAATAGCCATAGGAAACCCCTATGGTTTAGTAGGTTCAATGACAACGGGCGTTATAAGCGCCCTTGGAAGAACCATAACAGTAGAATATGCTGGAGGTTTCGCGATAGCCAACATAATTCAGACAAGCACGCCCATAAATCCTGGAAACTCCGGCGGACCATTACTAAACTACTATGGCAGCGTTGTCGGTATAACCACCGCCATAGTTCGGGATTCCCAAGGGTTAGGCTTCGCTATTCCTTCAAACACATTGCTCAAGGAAATTTATTCTCTCGTTGTTTATGGGAACTACACGGGGCACTCTTACATGGGTGTTGAAGGGAGAGATATGGACTATGAAACTGCCCAAAAATTAGGTGTTAAAATCACATATGGCTGGCTAATAGTCAATGTTAGAGTGGATGGCCCTTCATATGGAAAATTGCTTGCCAACGACATCATAGTTGCCTTAAATGGCACGCGCATAAGAAACGGAGACGACCTGGCAAGTTACCTTGAAGAAAACACCCTTCCAGGAAATACACTCAAAGTAACCGTTTGGAGAAAAACAGATGGTTCATGGAATGAAAGGGACCTATACATAATTTTAGGTCAGAGGCCTCCCCCACCAGTCTAAATAAATCTTGCAACATTAAGAGGGATTCAGCTAAAGTTCAAGATATCCCCCATTAACAGGAATGGTGGGGCTGCCCGGATTTGAACCGGGGTCCTTCCCGCACAAAGCGCAAGGCTCCGCGCTTAGAGAGCCCAAGTCTCCAAGCCTAGACCAAGCTAGCCGACAGCCCCTCTAATTAGGTAAAATAGAATTTCGAAAGGTTAATTTAAAATGTTTCTATAGAAAAGGTGATGATGTATATTTTAACGTTTTTTGACGGTGCATTGAAGCACTTTTGGACATACAAGACATTCGTCTGGGATTTGTATATCTTTTGGAATAGTATTTAGGAAACCGAAGTAGTGGGCGCATTTCGCCGGAGAGTCAAATACTTTCGGATATTCTGTAGGTTTCACTTCCACGATTTTCGTTTTATCCACCACTATGTCTATTTTTGACATGCAGTAAGGACACGCGTAATAGGTTTGCCTTGGTATTGTAGACGTGTCTGTTAACACTGCTGGCTTGTTGAAAGTTTTCCCGCAACCTTTGTATGGACATTTAAGTTTTTCTTCATGGTGGTGGAAATGCATGTTTTCATCTCCGCGTTAACGCCTACAAATATATCGCCAATATTAATATTTAATAAGTTTTTCTGTCCACATGCAAAACAAAAATACAGCAAAGAACCCAGAGGCTTTAACTTTCAAAAATAAAAATTTTTATTCTCCACTCCTTATCAATGTAACCAACTTACCTATAATCTCACCAGGTAAAGGCTTTCTTGCAGAAATTATGTAAAAATGCTTTTAGCAATTATTATCTTAAGCTTTTCGTAGCGTATGACTATATGTTCTATTTCACCAGCAATATCGCGAACCTTTTCCGCTTATACCAAAAGTTACCACAACCATTACGCCTGAAAATTGCTTCTGGATTTCCTTGGGTCACGTTTTCTTCGCTCTTGAAAAACGTTCACAACTTCCCCCCATGGAATCAGCAACAATCACATGCCTTACGTCATCGCGGAGCCCAAAACTTTATCTGCAGTTATAAGACAGATGACATCCTGGATGCCACAACTCTCAAATTAAACCCAATTTACATATAAATTTTTTCAAAACGTCAAGTTTTATTTTTAAACACCCTAATAAATGATCAGGAGGAGCCTCGGGCGGGCTTCGATCCCGCGACCCGCGGCTTACGAGGCCGCTGCTCTACCAGGCTGAGCCACCGAGGCCTAATAATTTTGAGGTAGGCTTATTTTTAAGATGTTCGGAATAGTTCACTTAGTTAAATGTGGAAGGTGTGGTTTTTGGCTTCGAAAAAGATTGTTGGAGAAAGGGAAATTATTGAAACTCTATTGGGAAGGTTTGAACGTATGCAAGATATGCCTATTCCTTTTGGTGATGATGTTTCAGCTTACCCGTTAAACGGTGACCAAGTGATTGTTTTGAAGACGGATATGCTGGTGGGCAAAACTGATGTGCCGCCTACGATGAGTTTATGGCAAGCAGCTCGTAAGGCAGTGGTTATGAATATAAGCGATTTTGCTGCAAAAGGTGTAAAACCAAAGGTTATGTTGATTTCTCTTGGATTGCCAAGGGGATTAAGCGTGAACGACGTAAGGGAAATTGGTGATGGGTTGAATGCCGGGGCCCGTGAATATGACGCCTACATTGTTGGCGGAGACACGAATGAGGTGGCAGATCTTGTGATAAGCCTTTCCGTTTTTGGCATAGCGAGAAAAGGTGAAGTGATATTGCGAAGTGGAGCAAAACCGGGAGACTTTGTGGCTGTTACAGGATTTTTCGGCAAAACCTCTGCAGGCTTAAAAATTCTTCTCGAAGGATTTAAAGCGCCAAAGAATGTTCGCAAAACACTTATTGAGTCTGTTTATATGCCGAAGGCTAGGTTGAAGGAGGGCCTAGCCCTGGCTTCGACGGGCGCAGTTACAGCATCCATTGACTCCAGCGACGGCTTAGCTTGGAGTCTTTACGAAATCGCAAAAGCAAGCAATGTGGGCTTTTTGATTGATGATCCTCCAGTGGCGTGTGAAACAAAAAAGTTCGCTGAAATTAATGGCCTAGACGCTTTGGAGCTGGCGTTTTATGGTGGTGAGGAATACGAGCTTGTTTTAACTGTAAAGCCTCACCTTTGGAGTAAGGCGGAAGAAGCTGTCAAAAAAGCTGGTGGAAGCCTGATCAAAATTGGAAAAGCCACGGTGGAAAAACAAGTTATTTTGGAAGTTGGTGGTGAAAAACGAGTAATTGAGCCTCGAGGCTGGGAACATTTCCGAAAAAACTAAAAATTCCGATTTATCGGTGTTTCCAACGGTTCGCGAAGCTTTTTTCTATGAAAGGGCTAAAACGGGAAAGGTCCAGTGTACCCTCTGTGAAAGACGATGCGAAATCGCAGAAGGCCAAACGGGATTCTGTAAAACAAGAAAGAACATTAGGGGCACACTTTTCACTCTCGTATATGGAGACATAAGTGCTATTGAAAGCCGTCCCATAGAGATAAAGCCTTTCTTCCATTATTGGCCTGGCTCCACTGCGCTTACATTTTCAACATGGTCCTGTAACTTTGACTGTGTCTGGTGCCAAAACTTCCATATTTCAAAGGCTACTCCAAAACCAGACAAGGCAGTTTACTTTTCTCCTGAAAGGATTGCTGGATTAGCCATTGCAAACAGTGATGATGGAGTATGCGCAAGTTTTCAGGAACCAACGTTGTTGACTGAGTGGGTTGTTCAAGTTTTTAGGCTTGGGAAGGAAAAGGGATTGCGGTATTGCTGTTATGTTTCCAATGGTTATATGACTATTGACGTGATGAAAACTCTTCGTGAAGCGGGCATGGACGGCCTTAAAATAGATGTGAAAGGCGATAAAGAGGTTTACGCAAAATACTGTGGCGGCGTTGACGTTGAAAAGGTTTGGAGAAACATCAGAGAAGCCACGAATATGGGTTTACACGTTGAGGTTGTGAATCTGGTTGTAAGCGGCGTTAATGACAGAGAGGAAAACTTGCAGTGGATTATTGAAAAACATTTGGAGAACGCTGGGCCTCAAACTCCGCTGCATTTCACGCGTTATTTTCCAGCTTATAAGTTTCACAACCCGCCTACGAAAGTTGAAGTTTTAGAAAAAGCTTATGAGATGGCTAAGAAGGCTGGAGTGCTTTATCCCTACATTGGAAATGTTTTCGGCCACAAATATGAGAATACTTACTGTCCAAACTGTGGAGAAAAGCTGGTTAAACGGTTTGGCTGCTACGTTCTAAAGTATAAGATTACCGGCGAAAAGAAATGCCCAAAATGTGGAACAGAAATCTCCATAACTGGACAATACATGGGGAAGACGTTACTCTAAAAATGAGAACTAGCTCTTTAAGTTGTACTGTGTTTTCGTTTTTTAATGGCTACGGCTATTATCGCTGCTTCAGCAACACCACAGACGATTATAGTTGTCGTTTGTATTAGACGCCAGACATAAGGATGGAAAATGCGCGTGACAGCAATTTTTACAAGCCATAATTTCTGATAACCAACATTATCATATGTCCCATTATACGTGCCGGTAAAAACATATCCGCCATCATTAGCTTCTAGAATAGCGCTAGGAGTGTTAATGCCATAAACAAAATTGACGCCGATTGACGTCTCCCACTCCATGTTGCCAGCTTCATCTATCTTTACAATCCAAGCGTTGTTGCCTCCTATAGCTCCTTCGCCACCAGTAGTTCCTGTAACCTCCGTCGCTGGTCTGAGTAATAGCCAGAATTATACTATTGTTTTATCCATAGGTCCTGTTCCATATCATCTTGCCCTGCGAGTCGGTTTTAACAAGCCATCCAAGGGGCGGTGTGCCATTTTCAGAGGAAACAAAGCCGGCTAAAATATATCCTCCATCTCGGGCAACTGTGCCACTGTAACACTTAGCACTATAGTAAGCGCCTTCTTCGCCATAGGTCTCATACCATTGCACATTGCCTTCTGAATCTAGCTTGATTAATTCAAATGATGCATGGCTAGGCCCATGAGTAGTTTTTGTTGCCATAATAATGTATCCTCCGTCGTTTGTTTGAAAAGTGATGAAGCAAAATTGCCTAAAGGTCCAGGGCTAACTGTTTTATTCCATTGCAAGTTACCGTTGGCGTCAGCCTTAACGAACCATATGTGCTGGTCGGTTGGAGGAGCAAA
>WUQU01000264.1 GCA_009889605.1 Candidatus Bathyarchaeota archaeon
GAAACCACCCCCCTCGCCAAGCCTCTTTAGTTTTTTCTAAATCCCCGAGATATTCAGGGGTGACCCAAGGAGCTCTAACAACAATCTCCCCAATACTTTTCCCATCACGAGGCACGGGGTTTAAATTCTCATCCACAACCATTAAATCAACAAGAGGAATAGGAAGACCAGTGGCAGTGAGGAAATTATATCTTTCTTCCTCGCTTAATGGGATATTTTCATGAGGTCTTAAGTAATTCACAAGTAAAACCGGAGCGGTTTCAGTCATGCCATAACCAACTCTCACCTCAAACCCATATTCTTCCGCCTTCTTTGCAAGTTCGCGGGGCAGGGCAGCGCCGCCAACAGTGAAAATCGGCCTTATTTTTTTAATGTCTTCTCGATAAGTTTCAATGGTTTTGTCAGTTAGTAACATATATAAGATTGTGGGCACGCCCTCCATGTATTTAATTTCCTCTTCTACGATCAATTTTATAATATGTGTTGTATTAAATCTACCAGGGTATACTTGGCCAACTCCTTGTAAGCCAAATGAATAAGGTTTACCCCAGGCATGTACATGGAACATGGGGACTAATACTAAAAACTTGCATAGCTTCTCTTGACACTCGCACCTCATAAAGCCCTTATAAGAACCAACTATTGCATTAGCCATAGCATGGATTACATGTTGCTTATGAGTGAAATATGCGCCTTTAGGCTTCCCAGTTGTGCCTGAGGTGAAATTAATTGTCGCTATTAAATCCTCATCAACATCAGGTAAAGGTTCCGCCTTTCCACTCTTTTCAAGTTCATCTATAGTCATGTCACTTGTTTTCGGCTCTAGCCCATCTGGTATTTGAATATAATACCTAACATTATGTAATTTGTTTTTTATTTTTTCAATTATGTCAGAAAAGTCTCTATGATAAATTATTACTTTATCTTCTGCCTTATTTATAATATATATAATATCCTCTATTGATAGACGTACATTTACTGGGTGTAAAACTGCCCCCATTAGAGGCACAGCCCAATATAGTCTGAAATGCCAGATAGTATTCCAATCAAGTGTAGCCACTCTATCTCCTCTTCCTAAGCCTAGTGATTTTAGAGCATTTGCTATCCTGAGTATATGTTCATATTCTTCTCTATATGTACTCCTAATTTCATATCCATGAGGAGCTTTATATATTACTGGATAGTCGGGAAAGACATTAACAATAAATTTCAAGAGATTATTCAAAGTGAGAGTATTCTTATATGAATTCATGACCCACACAAAATGCCGTTTTCAATTGCTGACCAACCTGGGTGCGGGTAAATCAGGTTACTTTCGGCGGCCTCTGGAGGCCATACAACTACGCCTTTGCCTTTTTGTACTTGGACTACTATCATTTGATGCGCAGCATTTAGTCCCGTTGCATTATCCATCTTAAACTCGCCGAAGAACGTCATGAAATGAGCCTTTGATAAAGTCGCCCTTATCTGAGCGGGATCTGTTGAACCAGATTTACTAATACCGTATAATAGCACTAATAGTGCCTCGGCCCCCCATGCCGAATATTGTGTTGGTGGTTCAAATTTTCTGACCAATTTAAAATATGTTTCATTAAAGTATTTTATGAATTCCTCTTTTGTGGACCAAACCATTCTATACCTTTTTGAATAGCGACAGAAGGACTATATTTAACTCCCAATTCCCAATTTGAAGGCGAGAGTAGGCACTCTGCGTATTTTCCAAGAGCGCTAATTGATTGTACGGCTGTCGCCGTTCCAGAAATTATAAAAGCCTTTGCACTTATATTTAGAGAGGCTATTTGAGAAGCCAATAGTTGTCCATCGGCTACGTGTGAAGCTCCTATTATCAAATCGGGTTTTACCTGAGCTACCTTTAACAGGATTGGAGTTAGATCTTTTGGATAAGATGGGTATACTTCGTAGGCTACTATTTCTAAGCCTAAACTTTCTGCATATTTCCTAATTCCCTCCGCAGCTACTCTGTTAAATTCCGCATCTCTATAGAGAATTGCTATTTTTTTAATACTCTTATCTTGGGATAAGATAGCATCTAGAGAAGACTTAAAGTATAGACTTGCAGGAGTTGATACGCCAATAATCGACTTAAAGCCTTGATTATATATACGATCGGAGACAGCGCCTGCCGCTACCATTATAGCTCCATATTTTTCAACAATCGGTGCTACTGCTAATGTTAGATCAGATCCATATGGATTAAGTAATAATTTAACACCATTTTGTATAAGAGACTCAGTATATGCAGTAGCAAGCTCTGATTTAGATTCAACGTCTCTGTATATTAACTGTATTTTTGCCTTTTTATTACCACAATTAACACCGCCCCTCTCATTAAACCAGTTGACAATAGCTAATACGCCTGCAAGGTAGTGATTTCCCTCATATGAATATCTGCCGGAGAGAGGCACAGGTAATCCTACTGTTAAGGTATCGGGACATGAGTTTAACTGATCAGTTTTCAGCGACGTGGAGGTTTACGTTGTTTGTACTGTGTGGGGTGTAGATAGTAGTACGGATGTAATGATCCCTATTATGGTAACTAATATGACTATGCTTAATACAACCCAAAGAGTTTTACTTGCCATGGAAGATATATACAGAGTTTTTATAAATATTATCCTACTTTACAAATAAATATAATTATAAATTATAGACTATATAGAACTATATTATAGCGGATAAAAATACGGATATTGAAAACTACTACTATTTTTCGCTTACTTGTTTGAGGTTTTCTTCCATGCAACTGCCCATGGCTTTTAAAATTGTTAGCATGATGCCCATTGCCTTCTGCACCTCTGGATCTCTCATGGCGCTTAGGAGGCCCATTAGCCCAACCCTCGGGGCGCC
>WUQU01000265.1 GCA_009889605.1 Candidatus Bathyarchaeota archaeon
AGTTCCTCAGCTGTAGCAGGTTCTACGGTATCGAATGAGATGCTGTATCCTATCATCTGGTTTGAACTGTTATAAAGAACTATTATGATTGCTACATCTTTACTTACATTTAGCTTATTATCTGCTTTTGCTAAAACAGTTAATGTAGAAGCATCTGCTATGCTTGTCACCTGACTCTCATTATCGTCTACAAAACTGATATCTTTTATCATGTACTCATAAACTGTGGTCCACTGTGCTGAAGTTTGGTTACCTGCCTTATCTGTTGCCACAAACTCTATTGTGTTTTTACCTTCTATCAAGGCCAACACGACCTCTTTTTCTTGACCAGAACTGCAATATACTGCTTGTACAACAGGCTCTCCATTTACTTTTACATCTATAAATACGTCCTCATCTGCAACAAACTTTAAGACTGCTGTTGGTGCGATATTCTCATATTCAGGTGGGGTTGTCTTGAACACTACCTGTGGTCTTGTCTTGTCATATATCACTTTCAAATATGTGGTTGTTGTATATCCATCTGCCGCTGCTCCAACCAGTTCAAATGTATTAATTCCTTCCTGCAACGCAACGTCAATACTATACTGTCTGTCTTGATTTTCAGAATCGAATGTGGCTATTGTATCCTGCCCCTTCCTTACAATTAACGATGCTCCAGAAAATATCTTTCCTGTCATAGTAAATGTGGATTTATTGGTGTATACCACTTCTTTTCGGTCAACTGTGTAAAGCTGCTTTTTCATCAGTACAAAGTAGAACACGCAACCACTGCTAACACCCTGATACCCGAGCTCTACAAGCGAACCTTTGCTAAAGGACTTCTTGTAAAGCATATATGTTACTTGGGGGTTTGTCCCATTATCAATTATCCTGTAATCTGTCAATGTCCATGTACTTAAAAATGTCGGAACCTGGTTAGATGTATAAAGCCTTGAATCTAATGCCACATATACATCGACATCCTCTGCTGTTGTAAAGGTAGCAATCACTGGAGTTGCATTATATGATCTCGAAAGATTTGCTGTGCTTATCCAATAAGCCCCTTCTAATACCGTGGGCATTGAAACAACTGCATAATCCCTATCACCAAATATCTTACTTCCTACTTGCAGGTTATATTGTAATGACCAATTTGCTGCATTGTCTTGATCGTAAACTACTAAGTTTGTAACATAATGAGGCGGTAATATTGGCATTACAGATATTTCCTGAGCATTGCTGCTTGTTCCACTATTGTTGCTCGCATTCATAGAAATATAATACGTCAGTCCTTCAAGCTTTTTAAATGTATATGAATAGCTTGAACTGCCGTTATCATATACTGTGGCACTCACTGTGTAGTTCTTCGAACTCTTGCCCAAAAAGATTGTATACTTCTCTGCATCCTCTACCCTGTTCCATTTCACAGTAAGCTCAAGTACTCCCGGTATTACCTCAAAAGTTGGAACTGCAGGTATCGGATACGGGGTTATAACAACCTCGTCAGAACCTTCGCTAAGGCCAACCTTGTTTCCTGCGTATAGCCTTAAATAATAAGGCTTTTTGTTAACAAGATTTTCAAACTTGCACTCATAGGTCTGATTTGGCAAACCATTGTCATTTATTATCTTCCAGTTTGTATAGTTGTTTGACTCCTCTCCTATATAAACAACATAATACGTCGCTTTCGAAACTGTCTTCCACTTTATTGACACCCATCCATCACTGTACGCAGTCTGCAGAACTGTTGGTTTTGCCGGTGGTGTAGGCTTTTCTGGAATAACCGTCATTACATCTGATTCAACTGCACCATATTCATTCTTTGCTCTCACCTTTACATAGTACTGTTTGCCGTTGGTAAGTCTATCAATTGTGTAAAAAGCGTTACCTTGAACAACTAAAAGCCCCTCACTTTCCTCTGTAAGATTACTACCTACAGTGCTAAAATTTGAGCCATCTTCAGAAATCAAAACATCATATGAAGTAACATTTCTGTCAAAATTCCACATAAGCTTTGCTTTAGAGTCGTCACTCTCAATTGTAAGCTGGGGTTTTTGAGGAATATTAAAGATATCTGTCAGATTCTGTGGAGCGGTTGTGGTGTCTGCCGTACCTTCCTTAATCCTCACAAAACTTGTCTGAAGAGTAGCAGGACTCCCATTGCTTCCCTGAATGGCAACGCCAACACCTACATAGAGAGTAGAATTTAAGACACCAGCATCGCTTCGGGAACCTATTGGTCCATACCAAGTTATAGTTCCATTACTG
>WUQU01000266.1 GCA_009889605.1 Candidatus Bathyarchaeota archaeon
AGGGCAAAGAAGTAGTTGACAGAGAAGTGGAAAATGCGTTATTGAAAGCAGCCTTGGGATATGAATACGAGGAAGATGTTGTAACGAACAAAGGGCAAGTAGTAAAAGTGAGGAAATACGAAAAACCAAACGTAACAGCAATAATATTCTGGCTGAAAAACAGAAAACCTGATGTGTGGCGCGACAAGCAAGAATTCAACATCGAGAGCAATATCGGTGTTCAGATAATAGACGATATAGGCAGTGATGACGATGACAGCTCAACTGAAGCAGATTAAAATATCCGAAGTCATTACACCGGCTTTCTATGATTTTTGGCGAGCTGCGGGTTCAAAAAAATATTTGCGATATGTTCTAAAAGGTGGTCGTGGTTCAGGAAAGTCGACACACATTGCTCTTAGAATTGTATACGATATGATGAAATACCCTGTTACAACTCTTTGCGTGCGAAAGGTTGCACGGACTCTTGAGGAGTCTGTATTTGAGCAGCTCAAAGAAGCAATATCGATGCTTGGAGTAGAAAGCTATTGGCGAATTATGAAGAATCCCTTACAACTTATATATCTGCCACGAGGGAACAAAATCATTTTCCGCGGAGCTGATGACCCGCTAAAGCTTAAATCTTTAAAAGTGTCAAAGTTTCCTGTTGCGTTTTTATGGATTGAAGAGTTAGCTGAATTTAAGACTGAGGAAGAAGTATCAATTATAGAGAAAACAGTTATGCGCGGAGAACTGCCAGCAGGACTACATTATGCTTTTTATTACAGTTACAATCCGCCGAAGCGACGTTTGTCATGGGTTAACCAAAAGTATGAAACACAGTTTTTACCAGCTAATACTTATGTCCATCACTCAACTTACCTTGATAATCCTTATATTTCAAAAGTGTTTGTTGAGGAAGCTGAAGAAGTCAAGAAGAAAAATCCGCAAAAATACGAATGGGAATATCTTGGCAAACCGATAGGCAGCGGTATTGTTCCGTTTGACAATCTTGTGTTTAGAA
>WUQU01000267.1 GCA_009889605.1 Candidatus Bathyarchaeota archaeon
AAACCATCATCGCTCTTTCTTTATTCTGCAGCTGGGACCTTTCAGATTGACATGTAACAACAATACCCGTTGGGATATGAGTAATTCTAATTGCAGACTCGGTTTTATTAACATACTGTCCTCCCGCACCACTTGCTCTATAGGTATCTATTCTCAAATCCTTTGGGTCTATATACACATCTACATCTTTAATTTCTGGTAAAACTGCGACGGTGGCAGTTGATGTGTGAATCCTCCCACCAGATTCTGTAACCGGTACTCTTTGAACTCTGTGAACACCTCGTTCATATTTCATATACGTCCCACTATTTTTTCCTTTTATTCTAATCACCACTTCCTTGTATCCACCAAGGTCGGATTTGCTTTCATCAAGTATCTCGGTATCCCAGCCTTTTGATTCTGCATACCTAAGGTACATCCTTAGCAGGTCACCAGCAAAAAGCGCAGCCTCTTCGCCTCCCGTTCCCGCTCTGATTTCTAAGAAGACATTTCTGTCTCTAAATTCATCATCTGGAAGCAAGAGAGCAAGAATTTCATTTGAAAGTCCCTCGATTTTTCTCTCAAGTTTTGATATCTCATCTTCACTACCAGGCTCTTCTCTCCACAATTCTATTTCATCCAAGAGATTAAAATACTCGTTTATGAGTTCACCGAGCTCTTTATACTTAGTAAAATCCGATGAAACCTTAATCATATCCTTCAGCTCGAGGTTTTCCATGAGCTTCTTCTCTAATTCACTTAGAGTCTCGTTTACCCAATTCCTGATGCTCTCCATCAAACTCCTGTCCATCCTACTTTTTTAGCCCCCTCCTCTGGATTCCTTGCAAATCCCACAACTACTTCTTTGCTTATCTCGCCTGAGAAATATGCTTTGAGAAGCGCATCATCGAAAAGTATGTTTCCTAATTTTTGAGCTGTCTGCATTATGCTCTCTATCTGGTGTATTTTTCCTTCTCTTATTAGATTCTTCACAGCACTGTTCGCGACTAAGACCTCGACGATAGGCATCATACCTGATGTCTTTTTAGGTACTAACCTTTGATATACAACGCCTACCAATGTATTTGCTAGCTGTAATGATACCTGCTTTTGTTGATGAGCAGGAAATACATCAACTATTCTTTCTGGAGCTGTTGCTGCTGAGTTTGTATGCAAAGTTGCGAAAACGAGATGCCCTGTTTCGGCAGCTGTCAATGCCAAAGAAATCGTCTCCAAATCTCTCATTTCTCCAACGAGTATGATATCTGGGTCTTGCCTGAGTGCGTACTTCAAGCCGTCAGCAAAAGATTCCGTATCTCTACCAATTTCTCTTTGGTGAATCAAGGAATTCTTATTTTCGAAGACGTATTCTATCGGGTCTTCAATTGTTATTATATGATATGCGTACTTTGAATTTATGTAGTCTATCATAGCTGCTAATGTTGTCGATTTACCACTACCAGTTGGACCTGTTACGATAACTAATCCAGTATCTCTATCGCAAAAGTCCCTTAAAATGCTCGGTAATCCCAGTTCTTCGAATGTTCGAATTCGCTTTGTGATAATTCTCAGTGCAAGTGCAGGATTCCCGCGCTCGTAATAAAGGTTGGCCCTTATTCTAACATCTTGGAAGCCGAAAGAGAAATCAGTCTCTTTGGAATCAGCTATAGCGTCTTCAGACTCTAAGAGAGATTTAACCGC
>WUQU01000268.1 GCA_009889605.1 Candidatus Bathyarchaeota archaeon
AAATTTTTCGCTTTTTAAAAAGCTACCATGGATTGAATGTTTACTTTATCCAAACATATCGATACAGGCTTTCATAAATTTGTTTACAAACCCTATTAGCCCATTCTATCCCTTCCTTCGTCGATAAAACCTCTTTAACCGCCTCAGGCTCTAGGCTATCCCTTACCAAAAGGTTTATGAACTCCTTTACATTTGTAAACGTCCTTTCAATTTCACTCCATTGAGTTCTTAAAACGCGTTTCCAAAACCTTTTCACAATCCTTTTTTCTATTAAAACTTGCCTTTTGAATTCAGATACGAAGTCTAGTTCTCCTCTTATGGCCTTCCTTATCGAATCCGCTGTAATGAACCTCCTCGTACCTTCCCAAATCCTCTCGAACTTCTTGCTCCTTTTGAATTCCTCCACCGCTTCCTTTAGACTCGGCTTCCCTTTCCCTATATAGCCTTGCCCCAATTGCTATCGCCGTTTTAGCTGCAAACATCAATAAAACCTTCAAAATCCCTTTTTCCTCATCCGTGGCCAATTCCTTCAACCTTCGGCTCGCTAAGCTTATGCAAATAGGAGATCAAGCTTGGCAAATTCTCACTAAGCCAAGAAATGCCTTCCGGCGTATCCAATAGCTCAAAAAGATCATGAAAATGCTCCCTCAACAGCTTAATCACGTTTATCTCCATCGTAACGAATCCAGCCTTTAATACGAGTATCCCCCCTCCATAAAACTTTCCCTTCAGCCTTTTAACGATTGGAACCCCTTCTATCGTGAATGGCTCATTGATTCCATTTTTCAACACTTCATAAAGAATTTGGGATGGCTTAACATTGTTTTCTATCGCCTTTTTAACTTCCTCTAAATTCACAATCATGGAGGCGGTACTTCCTCCTCAACTTCCTTCTTAGGCGGAGGAACTTCCTCCTCACTCGATCCAAATATTATATCCTTAACATCCTTCCAAGTTCTTTCTGCAAAACCTAAAAGATCCTTCTCAGTTATCTTCCCCTCCCCCTTCAACGCGCTTTTAATCCCTTCCTCAATCTTCTCCTTTATCATTTTCTCCGCCGCTTCACTAAGTTCTGGATACTTTGGCTTTTCTTCAGTCGGTTTTTGAATATTTGCAATTTGCTTTTGAATATCTGCCACTTGCCTTTGGACTTCACTAATTTGTCCCTGCAGCATTTCAAGGCTTTGAGTTATTTCATCCTTCCTACTAGACCTTATCTCCTCAATCTGCTTCTCAAGCCCTGCTAAAGCTTCACCAACCCTTTAAATCTTTTCAAGTAAGGGCCTTTGAGCCTCCTCTATTATCTCCTTCCTCCTTTTTTCCCTTTCCTCCCTACTCAACCTTCTTAATATTTCCTGCTGTTGTTTTTGCGTTTCTTGAACCTGCTTTTGTATTTCCTTAGCCCATTCCGGCATTTCTTCCAACCGAGGCTTGTTGAATTCCTTCATTACCTTTTCCATCCCTTTTTCAACAGCAGCAGATATATCCTCAGGCGTGATCGGCTTTAAGCTCTCCAGCATGCTCCTTTGC
>WUQU01000269.1 GCA_009889605.1 Candidatus Bathyarchaeota archaeon
CTGCGCCGGCGGACATGATGTTTCCAGACAACTTCTACTCCACAACAAACAATCCAACCCAAATTTACTATAAAGGCGAGTGGATTGACGTTGAAAACATTATGATGGACAAAGTTATAGTGGTTGACCCCGTCGCCAAAAAGCGGTATGCAAGGCTATACGGGATGTTAAGAAGGGAGATTTAATCGTCATAGGCGAGGAAGGCATACGGGTAAAGCCTCCGGAACGCCCTCGAGAAAGCACAGGAGTATTCAAGTTCATGAGCGGCGGCGCCTCAAGCGAGAAACCAGCAACAGCCATAATTCGGCAAATAGCCCGCGACATCTGTAACATTAAAAAATCAGGTGGAAAAATCGCTGTGGTAGCCGGTCCTGCAGTGGTTCACACCGGCGCTGCGTCAGCCCTCGCAACTCTTATACGGGAAGGCTATGTGGACACGCTTTTGTCAGGCAACGCACTGGCAGTTCACGACGTGGAAGCCGCCCTGCTTAAAACGTCTTTAGGTGTGTCGCTGCAGGAGGGCACCGCAGCCGTTGGAGGATGTCGCCACCACTTAATGGCCATAAACACTATTTACAAGGCTGGAGACCTCAAAAAAGCAGTGGAAAAAGGCATACTGAAGAGCGAAATAATCTACGAATGCGTGAAAAAGGGCGTACCTTTTGTACTCGCAGGCTCAATCAGAGACGACGGGCCATTACCAGACGTTATAACCGACACTGTGGTGGCCCAGAAAAAATACAGGGAACAATTAAAAGACGTCGATATGGTTATGATGCTTGCATCAACCCTACACGCCATAGCGGTTGGGAATATGCTTCCCTCAACCGTCAAACTAGTGTGCATTGACATAAATCCCGCAGCGGTTACAAAACTCTTGGACAGAGGCTCAACCCAGGCAATAGGCGTAATCACAGACGTTGGCACATTCCCACCGCTACTTGCAGAAGAAATCAAAAAACTAAAAGGAAAAACCAGCTAAACGCTTTGCCATATTAAAGGTGTCCGCAGCCAAAATCCCGGTCTGCAAAGCTAACTTATAGAACGGTAAAGCTTGTGCAGCCTAAAAAGGCTAAGGAGTATTTGGAAATATGTGGTTTGTTGGAGGTCCTCTATCGGTGATTTTGTTTTCAATCATTTTTAGGGTTAGTATTTTGTAGTTCATCATAGGCATCACCTCCGTTAATCTCATTTTACCATTTTTATATAATGAGAACACCGACCTATAAGCGTTTCGCATTATTAAAAAATTTAAATATGAGAAAAGTTTATAAGCCTCCACAAACAGCATCTACTAACACAAACGCATAAAAAGGAAGTGAAAAATGCCCCGCAACGAATACTCAATTGAAGTTAACTCCGAAAACAAAATAGTTGAGGTCACATTCGCTTCAGCCATCACCCTCGACATGGTAGAGGACACGCTGAAACAGCTAAAAAAATACGTAACGGAAAATTACCAGATTAAAATGGTAGGCTACATTAACAGGGAATACAATTACCTAAGAGCCTTCACGCTTGCCCTCTCCCTTTTCGGCCATGAAAACTGCGTTATCTTCGAAAACAAAGCAAAAATCAAAAGAGCCGAAAGAAGACTCGTCAGAAAGCAAATTCAAGAACTTAAAGATAAAGGATACAGCGCCAAACAAATGTCAGAAAAACTGAACGTCCCATTAAAAACTATCTACAGATGGCTTAAAGAGCAAAATACACAACTATATAAAGGGAAGGGGGAAACAGTTAATGACAAACTCTGAAATTGTAAGTTTACGGGTTGCTGAAGCCCGCAGCCGCGACGTAGGCAGAGGAATCGCCAGGCTTGACCATGAAGTCATGGAAAAGCTGGGCTTAACACCCGGAGACATTGTTGAAATTTCAGGCAAACGCAAAACGGTGGCTATCTGCTGGCCCGGCTACAGCGAAGACGCCGGCAAGGGAATTATCCGCATAGATGGCTATACGCGGAATAACGCCGGAGTAAGCATCGACGAAAAAGTCACCGTGCGGAAGGTTGAAGCCAAAAAAGCTACAAAAATAACGCTTACCCCAACAGAGCCTCTGCGCATTGAAGGCGCCGAGGAGTATCTGTCCCAGCTTTTAGAGGGCCGCGTCGTCACCAGAGGAGACTATATACCCATCGGAATTATGGGTAGAAAAGTAGACTTAACAGTTACAAGCGTCCAGCCTCCAGCCCCAGCCGTCATAATAACCGCAGACACGCAAATTGTCATCGGTGAAAAACCAGCCGCCGCAGTGCGGGAAGTCCCAAGAATAACCTACGAGGATATTGGAGGACTGCAAGATGAAATCCGAAAGATTAGGGAAATGGTGGAACTCCCATTAAAATATCCGGAGCTTTTTGAAAGGCTTGGAGTTGAAGCTCCTAAAGGAGTCCTTTTGTATGGCCCGCCTGGAACAGGCAAGACTTTGCTGGCGAAAGCCGTGGCAAACGAGACAAACGCGGCCTTTTTCAGCATAAGCGGTCCCGAGATAATGAGCAAGTTTTACGGCGAAAGCGAGGAACGCCTCAGAGAAATCTTTAGACAAGCTGAAGAAAACGCGCCAAGCATAATATTCATCGACGAAATAGACGCTATTGCACCAAAACGGGAAGAAGTCACAGGCGAAGTTGAGAAAAGGATTGTATCCCAACTCTTGGCTTTAATGGACGGCTTAAAACCCCGCGGCAGAGTAGTTGTAATAGGCGCAACAAACAGGCCTAACGCCATCGACCCAGCCCTTAGAAGGCCGGGAAGATTTGACCGTGAAATCGAAATTGGCGTGCCAAACAAGCAAGGCCGCCTCGAAATACTGCAAATTCACACAAGGGGCATGCCACTAGCCGAAGACGTAGACTTGGAAAAAATTGCCAGCGTCACCCACGGATTTGTAGGCGCCGATCTTGAAGCCTTATGCAAAGAGGCAGCCATGCGGGCGTTGCGCAGAATACTACCCCAAATAGACTTTGAAAAGGAAACCATCCCAGCCGAGATATTGAACAAGATAACAGTGACAATGAACGATTTCATGGAAGCCTTAAAGGATGTTGAGCCTTCAGCCATGCGAGAAGTCCTAGTTGAAGTTCCCACAGTCAAGTGGAGCGACATTGGCGGGTTAGCAGACGTTAAACTAGAGCTTCAAGAAGCTGTAGAATGGCCGCTAAAATATCCAGAAATTTTCGAACACATGGACGCTAAACCTCCAAAAGGTATTCTGCTGTACGGACCTCCAGGAACCGGAAAAACTCTGCTGGCAAAAGCGGTGGCCAACGAAAGCGAAGCCAACTTCATAAGCGTTAAAGGTCCAGAATTACTGTCCAAATGGGTTGGCGAGTCAGAAAGGGCGGTAAGAGAAATTTTCAGAAAAGCCAAACAAGCAGCACCAAGCATAATATTCTTTGACGAAATTGACTCTATCGCGCCGACTCGCGGAGGCGGATACGGAGACTCCCACGTAACTGAACGGGTAATAAGCCAGTTCCTAACCGAAATGGACGGCCTCGAAGAACTTAGAGGCGTCGTAGTCATAGCCGCAACAAACAGGCCAGACATAATTGATCCAGCACTTCTAAGACCTGGACGATTCGACAAACTCTTGTACGTGCCGCCACCAGACTTTGAGGCAAGAAAAGAAATCCTAAAAATCCACTTAAACAAGAAACCTCTAGCCGAAGATATAAACATAGACGAGCTAGCAAAAAGAACCGAAGGATACACCGGAGCGGACTTGGCAGCCATCTGCAACACCGCAGTCACCCTAGCCATAAGAGAACATATAATTGAAAACAAAAATCCCGAAGAAGCAAAGAAAAACCTCAAAAACATAAAACTCTACAAACGCCACTTTGAAGAAGCCCTTAAAAAAGTTAAACCCATCTCTCAAAGAGAACTGGAAATGTACAAGAAAATCTCAGAAGAATTCGCCGTAAGAACAAAGTAAACAGAAAACAAGTACTAGCGGCTGGCGTGTTGGCTGTAACCCGCCTTCTGTTTTAAGTGGCATTCGGCTAATCGGGCTACCCGCGCTTCAGGTAGACTCTTCATCAGCGCTTGTTTGCCCTTTCCACGTGCAGGACGGCCGTTTCACCGTTTCCACCCAGCATTCTCAACAACTTAGCATGCATCATAGGCACTTGCAGGGTGGACGTTTCGTTTCTGCTCCGTTGCCAAGGCTCTCGCCTTACGCCCTTGCGGGCGTTGCACTTCTACACGTGGGCGGAGTTTCCTCAGGCTTCACAATTCAGCCCGAAAGCCACACGCCAACTCGCCAGCCCAAGATATAACCGTGCCATAGGCGTGCAATAAAAGTTTTGGAAAGTTTATTTCACTGGGCAGCCTTTTATGGTTGGTGGCGGTTAAAGGCTTATGGCCAAGCATGTGATTTTGGTTACAGGAACGCCTTGTGTTGGAAAAACTTCAGTGGCACGCCTACTCGCCTCTAGGCTCGGCGCGGTTTATGTAAATTTAACCGAATTAGCTGTGAAGGAGAATCTTGTTTTGGGCAAAGACGAAAAGAGAGGCTCTTTGATTGTGGATGAGAGGCGCATGAAGAACAAAATTGGGAAAATCGTAGAAGAGGCTGGCGAGAAAGATGTTATTGTTGATGGGCATTATGCGGCAAGCGTTGTTCCGGAAAAGCTTGCAACCCACGTTTTTGTTTTAAGGCGCAATCCGGTGGAGCTGCGAAATTTTATGGAGAAAGCGGGTTTTTCCGGCGGCAAACTTTGGGAGAATTTGGCTTCCGAAATTTTAGACGTCTGCCTAGTAGACGCCTTAAACATTTACGGTGAAGATAAATTATGCGAACTTGATGTTTCAGGCAGAAGCGTCGAAGAGGTTGTGACGGAAATTTTAGAAGTTCTTAAAGGTTCTAAGAAATGCCGCGTAGGCGTAGTAGACTGGTTAGGCATGTTGGAAAGCGAAGGACGCCTAGACGAGTTCTTAAAGTTTTAAACACCCGGTTTCATCTTAGGCTTTGCATGATCTGCCTTTTGGTTAAAAGCAGTATCTTTCGCCTGTTCGCATAAGACTTCGCATGATCGCTGAATTTTTCTCCAATTATTATGGGGTTAGGCAAGCCTACCTCTTCAGAAGCTCTATCAAGGTTTATTACAACGTTTATGCCAATGGTTCTTTTCCAGTCTCTTATCCAAACTCCCTGAGTTAACTTACCCCTTTGGATGATGAGGTCGAAATTCCTTGAAATCCCGCTGTAACCTTCGAGGCTTACGCCTTCCTCCACTTTGTAGCCTTTCCGTTTAAAATATTCAATCGCTAACTGTTTTAAATCGGAAAACGCATAAGGTTTTGCTTCCCCACTGCTCATTCTTATCCTCTTGCATTAAGCGTTATTTAGGTGAAACACTGAAAAAGGTTTTCGGAGGCAACCCCTTTGACAGGCTACATAATAGCTGTTTGCAGCAGTTGTGGAGGCTATTTGCTGGCTAAAAATTCCCAGAAAACAAGAACCTGCCCCTACTGCGGCTCAAAAGTCGTGTTAGGAAAGGCTAAAAAAGTTGCATTCGCCGAAACTGCAAACGAAGCGTCATTATTGCTACGTAAATTGAAGGAGAAGGCCGCAAAAAGCGAAGGGTTAAGCTTCAAAGGCGATTTTAAGAAAAGCCATTAACCCTATTCCAAGCAAAAGGGCGGCAAACTGGATGATAGACTCGCCCGCATGAGGCTTTTTGTGGAGTTCAGGCATGAGGTCTGTGGCTGCTATGTAAATGAAACCACCAGCAGCAAATGGAACAAACAGAACTTCTATGCTTTGGAGATAAGCCAAAAAATATGTTGCCAAAGCGCCTGTAATTGCCGTTACAGCCGAAAGAAAGTTGTAGGCTAAAGCCCTCTTTCTGCTTAATCCGCCATAAACCAACACTCCAAAATCACCTATTTCCTGGGGAATTTCGTGGAAAATCACTGCCAGCGTTGTAGCAAAACCTAGGTCGAATGAAATTAGGAAAGTGGCGGCTATCACCATGCCGTCAATGAAATTGTGGATTCCGTCTCCAACAAGGTTGAGGTATACGAACATGTGTGTGGGGCATTCTTTTTCGTGGCAGTGGCGCCAGTAAAGAAACTTTTCTAAGGCGAAAAAGGAAACTATGCCGACAACGACGCAATAGAAGACGATTGTTGGATCGCTTCCCGGGTTTAGGGCTTCTGGCAGAAGGTGGAGGAATGCTCCGCCTAAAAGGGTGCCTGAAGCAAAACCCACAAGAACCATTGTGATGTTTTTCAGCATTTTATCGTTTAAACCTATGAAGATTATCCCTATGAAGGCTATGAGGCTTACAGCCGTTACAGAGGTTAAAATCGCGATTAAGTCGTTCATCAACCTTCAAGATTAAAGGCTTTAACTTATTAGAATATCGGTGACTTAGCCCGGTTTAGGCGGTTTCTATTTTCTGAAGCATCCCACATGCCTTACACAGTTCCTGGGTTGTGGGTTCTCCGCAAAGGCTGCACTCTTTAAGGTTTTCTTTTGCCCCGATTTTTTCTAGGGCCAGCTTAATTTTCTCCGCCGAGTTAAAAATTGTGAATTTTATGCCTGGATGTTTCTCTTCCATTCTGTTGAGGAAAAAGCGTATGTCGTTTCTCAGGGCTTCTGACGCGTAGGGACATGGAACTGTTTGAAATTTCACTTTTTTAACGTAAGCGAACAAGGCGGTTTCCTTTTCTGGAATTTCGCAGAAAGGCTTTATCCGTCGTATAAGCTTTGGATGCGTCTCGTCTGTGAAGGGTTTTTCTCTCGCGATGCGCATGACATCCCCATGCAGCATGTTTAGAAGCACTGTTTGCACTTCATCGTCTAAAGTATGCGCGGTTGCAAGCTTGTTGGCTTTAGCTTCCCTTGCAACGGTGTTTAGGGCTTTACGCCGCAGAACGCCGCAGTACGCGCACGGGGTTAAATGGTTTTCACCCTTCCCTTTCAAAGCGGCAACAATTTCGTCAAGGGTGAAGCCGTAAAGCTCTTTAAATGAGGTTATGTAGTGTTCTACTCCAAGCTTTTTGCAGTTCTCCTCCGCTATTTTTAGGGCTTCATCCCGATAGCCTCGGATGCCTTCGTCTACGGAAACTGCAACAAGAGACGACTTAGGATAATCCTCCTCTATTTTTGCCAAAATATGTAGGAGGCTGACGCTGTCTTTTCCTCCTGAAACCGCCACGGCCACTCGGTCGTTAAACTTGAGCATGTCATATTTTGCGATAGTGGCCCTAACCTTCCCCTCAATAGACTTTACAAAACACCGCTTGCAAAGCCTCTCTCCAGAATACCTCCTAAAGAAAAAGGCTTCCCCACGCTTGCAAATACTGCATGTTACGCGTTCCATTGAAACTGCCACTTCACCACTCTTCCAGAAGAATAATAGAACGAAGTTTAATGTATTTCAAATTTTAGCTATAAAATCACAAAATTTACCTACATGCATCAAATAATTAAATTTGATGGCTTATGCCGGAATGCAAGCAATGTGAAAAACAAGTTGATCTCCCTTTTAAGTGTAAATTTTGCGGAGGGTATTTCTGTTTAGAGCATAGGCTTCCAGAAAATCATAATTGTCCAAATATACCGCCTAAAACACCTTTAGGAAGTTATCAGACTAAAAGGATGTGGATTGCCTCCGCAATAAAGACAGAGAAAATCCAAAAAATCCCAGAATACTCAAATATTAAAACTAAAAACTTATGACAATACCCACAGATATCACTTTGAAGTCCTAATTGAAGTTTATTCGAATGAGAAATATAAGAAAAAATTAGATGTGGC
>WUQU01000270.1 GCA_009889605.1 Candidatus Bathyarchaeota archaeon
CACTCAGAAGCATTTTGGATGAAGTAAAATGGATAGGACCAAAACGAAAAAAAGTGTTATTGGAACATTTCAAAAGCGTTGATGAAATTCTTCGAACGCCAAAGGATGAAATTGAAAAGCTAATTGGGAAAAAAGCCGCTGAAAGTTTGTTAAGTGAACTATCTTGTGCGATAACTATTTAATTTTGCGTTAGTTAAGTTTGTAAAAAAAGTCAAGAATGCTATGATTATAATATGACTATAAAAATTTTAAATTGCAAATTGTAAATTGCAAAGGAGGTGGCTGTGGTTGACTACTTTTATAATCAGAAGGCTGTTGTTGCTACCACTAATAGTAGTTGGTGTTTCGCTCATCATATTTAGTCTTTTCCAAATTCTTGGTCCTGACAAATTACTTGCTTCTTATGTAAATCCAAACGTTTTTGACAAGTTGTCTAACCAGGAACTTGAAGCACTGAAAGAAAAATATGGGTTGAACAAGCCATTTGTAGAAAGGTACGGCAGATGGTTTTGGAATGCTTTGAAAGGGGATCTCGGCTGGTCGCAGGTGGGAAAGGAACCTGTACTGAAGGCAATTTTGGGAAGGTTTCCTTATACTCTTGAACTAGCTCTTTATGCATTAATTCCAGTGATAGGCGTTGGTATCTGGTTGGGTGTGATGGCAGCCGTGAAAAGAGACAAGTTCTTGGATGACTTCATTAGAATTGTGGCAATTCTAGTATGGTCATTCCCTGATTTTGTTTTTGGGCTTTTGGTGCTTATGCTGTTTTATTCTGTCCTTGGCTGGTTCCCTCCAGGAAATCTTTCAAATTGGGCTGAAGAAATCGTCAAATCACCAACTTATTTGAAAGTTACGAATTTGCTCACGATTGATGCTCTTATCAATGGAAGAATTGATATATTTTGGGACGCTTTGAGACGCATAATCGGCCCTGTTGTTACTCTATCATTCTTATGGTGGGCGTATTTGCTAAGAATTACAAGGTCAAGTATGCTGGAAGTTCTTTCAAAAGAATATGTTAGAACAGCTCGCGCAAAGGGTGTGTCAGAAAGAGAGGTTATACACAAACACGCAAAACGCAACGCAATGATTCCGGTTGTTACCGTTGCCGGCGCAATGGTCATCGGACTTTTGTCAGGCACAGTTATTGTTGAAG
>WUQU01000271.1 GCA_009889605.1 Candidatus Bathyarchaeota archaeon
AAAACTAGAGTGCAAAAACCCCGTGGAACTACGACAAGTGAACGGTAGAAAAATAAGATGTGTACTGTATTAAGTGCATTCATGCCACTGAAATTATAAATCTAAACCATAAACAGCTCGTGGTTGAAATCCATGAGCTGTTTAAATTTGTCTTGAGAGTTAAGTATGCGTCGCTAGGCAATTGCAAACCACATGCAAATGCCAATTCTTGCTAATAAATGTTATCACTTACCAGTTCGGGATTGATTGTTTTACCATTTCGTCACGTATTGTTTTTGCTTGCTTCCAAAAAATGAGGCGCATCAAGTGCAAGTTCAACGTGCGGTTTTATGTCAGAATAATGGAGGTTGAAACGGTGGTGTTTTTTGCAAAACACTTGAGTGAAGTATTCGTTCTTAAACGTTCCACCGAAATAGTATATATCGGACACATTCTCTGTGGATGCGAGGTAGGAAATTTTCTGCGTGAGTTTAGTTAGCTGTTCATCTATAATTTTCCTAACAAGAGGCGTTAGCGGTGCATGTTCGGTAAAGGACGCTATCTTTCTTTTGAAATCACTTTCGAGCTGGATAGTAGTCAAGTCAAATACGCTAGTGACTTTGTAAAAGTTTAAGAGCACATCAAAAATCTCGTCGTATTCTTCAACTCCATCTATATATTCAAAAAATCTTCTGAATATTTCCAAAGAAATCGAAAACGCACTTGCTTCATCTCCAAACAGGTGTCCCCAACCACCCACTCTTTTTCCTGTGTGAGAGATGGCTATGCTCCCAGTGCCGCATATCACCAATATACCAGTTCTGCCTTTCAAAACTATTTCCTTTAACACTTCGATGTCTGAAAGCACAATTATCTTTCCCGCTCTAAAAACAGTAGAAACGAGATTTTTGAAGTTGAGTCTTCTCGAAGACGAACCACCACCAGAGATTGAGATTATTACACTATCAAAAAACTCTAATCCTGAGGTTCTCCTATTTATCTCATCTCGTATTTTGTTTAGAATTTCCAGCTGAATATCAGACGGCGTGGAAGTAA
>WUQU01000272.1 GCA_009889605.1 Candidatus Bathyarchaeota archaeon
ATTGTTTACAGGATAAAGTTTAGTATTATATGGTTTTATTGTCAAGAATTAAATTTATCATATTATAACATGAAATTAAAGTCTATAAGATTTTAATAAAAGGCTTATATTTAAAAAGTAAGTAGATATTTACAAGGAGGTACTCTATGGTGATGATAGGTATCCAGCCCTTCTACATAGCCTTTCAGAGGCTTTCTTACACCTTTAGCAGGTTCTTTTCCTCCAGACTGAACCCCCTTTACCATCTTGGAGCTATAGCAGTATTCCTCTTGGTTATAGATACCATCTCCGGTGTTTATCTTTTTCTCTTCTACAGCATAGACCCAAAAGCTTCCTACGCTTCAGTAGAAGCTATATCCCAAAGCCTTCTTGGAAACATAATGAGAGGCATACACAGATACTCCTCCGACGCCCTTATCCTTACCACCATAGCCCACATGTTGCATGTGATCATAACAGACAGATTTAGGATGTTCAGATGGGTAGCTTGGGTAACAGGCATTGCAACTTTGCTTATCTTCTTAGCCATAGGTATATCTGGTTATATCCTGGTTTGGGATACAAAGGCACAGCTCCTTGGTATATTAACCGCCAAGTTCTTTTCCTTCCTACCCATTTTTGGTGATGTTCTTATGAGTGCTTTCTTAGGTAGCGATATAAAGTATTTGGGAGGACTTTTTAGAATACTCCTCTTTGCCCATATAGCCCTTACCATACTCATAGTATTTACCCTTTGGGTTCATGTGATGAGGAATGCAAGGCCAAGGCTCATACCTCCCAAGTTTCTTTACATAAGCATAACATTGCTTCTTATAGCCCTCTCCATACTTTTTCCTGCAAAGAGCGACCCACCAGCCAACATAGAAAAGCTTCCCTTTGAGATGAGCCTTGACTGGTTTTATTTCTTTGGCTATCCACTACTTAAATACCTTCCCATGTCTGCCAACTGGGTCCTCTTCTTAGGGTTTTTCACCTTCCTTTTTGTTTTCCCATGGCTCATAAAGGGGAGGAGAAACCCACCAGCCCATATAGATTTTGAAAGATGCACTGGATGCGAGCAGTGTTATATTGACTGCCCTTATGAGGCCATAACCATGAGAAGCTTTGACAATGATAAAAAGGCTGTTTTGAATGAAGAAAAATGCGCTGGCTGTGGTATATGCGTGGGGTCCTGTAGTTCAAAGGCAATAGATATATCAACCTTTCCAGTGCAAAGTATAAAAGAAAGGATAGAAAAGGAAAGGCCTTCTTATGTAGCCTTTAGATGTCCATTTAGCGCTCAAATACCCGAAAGGAAAGGGCTTCTTTCCTTTACAGTGCCTTGTATAGGTGCCGTCAATGCCCTCTATGCAGAGGAGCTTCTTGATATGGGCTTGGAGGGTCTTATCTTGGTTTCCTGTGAGTATGAGGATTGCTACTTTAGGGAAGGTAACAAGTGGCTGGAGGCAAGGTATAGGAGGGAAAGAAGGCCCATCTTGAGGAAAAGGGTGTTGGGAGGGAAGGTGCTTATACTGGAGGCACCTTATGTAAAACCCATTGAAAAGGAAGTGGATGAGTTTATGAGGGAAAATAAAACTGGCAAAGAGCCAAGGATTATAGCCTTAGAAAAGATAAACTACGCAGTGGCTACACTCATCCTTGCCATACCAACCTTCCTTTTTTATCCTTTAACTACCCATAAGATATCCTTTTATCCCACTCACAAGTCTGCAGTGGTTCTAAACTTTAAGTATAGGTCTTCTCCTGTTAGGGAGGCTGTGGCTAAAAAAGAAGGTCTAAAGCATATGCAACCCCAGATGGCTATAGTAAAAGAGAGGTCTCCTGTTAAGGTGGAGATAATCTCAGAAGGAAGGACGATTTACTCAAAGACCTTCTATCCAAGGGGCCTAAGGAAGGATGCTTCACTTTTTGTCTATGAGGAGATCTTTTTAAAACCCGAAGGGAAAAGGCTAAGGCTAAGGTTGGAAGAGACGGCCCATAAGGATAAGGTGAAAGAGATTGAGTTTGATATACCCCAAAAACCAAAGGAGAGCGTGCTCATAACTTACGATGATGCTACTGGTAGCTTTGTGGTTCTAAGGTGAGTATCCACCTTATCATTTGCCTTGCCTCTTCCTCCCCCACCCTTTGGGGTGGCATACACTCCCACCTTGCCTTCCACTTGTTGCATGAGCCTTCTTTAAGGCTTCTTAAAAGTATCTTCTCCGCGTTTGTTTCCCCCTTATATCTCTTAGCTATCTCCATAAAGGATGGGCCTACAAGCTCCCTTGTTTTATCATGACAATCGGTGCATCCCCTTTCTTTGAACATACTCTTTACCTCTTCTGTCTTTAAGGTTTCCTTTGTCTGAGGCTTTTCACAGGAAGACACAAGAAGTAAAAGCAAAATTATGAACCACATGGGGAACCTCCTAAAAATCTTTTTTTCTAAAGACCAAACTACCAAGGCTTAGGAATAGGAGAGAATAAAAGGAGGAAAGTAAGGCGGAGAACATAAAAAGCTTGTCAGAGTATTTTAAAAGCCATTTACCCACAAAGCCTATTATCTCATGAAGGCCAGTGTCCATAAGGGTTGTAAGCCTTATGAGGTCAATGGGGTTCAAAAGGGTCAGGAAGATAACAAACTTTTCTATGGGGTAGTCTGAAAAAAGGATGATAATGTAGAGAAGAAGGCCATCGTATAGGGCGGAAAAGATCAGCCATACAAGAAGGGCAAGGCCAACGCCCTTTAGCCTATCCTCCTCAATAAGGGCTAAAAGGATACCCAAGGAGGTGAAAATAGGTATTACAAAAGCATTGAGCAATAAAACCCTTATATAAGTGTAATCTATGCCCAAAAGGTAGTAAAAGGGCAGGAAGGAACCAAGAAGGAAGCCAATAATCAAGGAAAGGCTTAAGCTGATAAAGATGGATAAAAAGAGCCAAAGCCTTTTTACTGGTTGTGTTAGGACAAAGCTTATAAAGTTCTTGTTGTTGTAAAAATAAGTGGTTGAAAGGAGGAGGGAAAAGAGGGGCAAAGTAATGAGGGCAAGGTTGCTGTGGCTTATAATGGCCTTAGTAGTATCCTTTCCAAAGTCTAAAAAAGCATAAGCTACAGATAGATAAAAGAAAAAGATGCCCAAAAGCCATTTACTTTTAATAAGGTCGTAAAGCTCATACTTTATCAACTTAACAGGCAAAGCACAGCCTCCTCCAGTCTATCTTTCCCGGTAGAGTTTTTAAGGTCTTCCACGCTCCCCTGAAAAACCACCTTACCTTCGGTTATAAAAACTATATCATCCGCCAGCTCTTCAACCTCCACCATAATGTGCGATATGTAGATTATGGTCTTACCACGTTCCTTTTCTTTTATAAGGAAGGATTTTAGCCTGTAGGCTGTAATGGGGTCAAGTCCCACCATGGGCTCATCCAACACCAAAACAGGTTGGTCAAAGATTAAGGCAAGAAGCGCACCAACCTTCTGCCTTGTGCCACCAGATAGGCTTGAAAACCTCTTATCAAGCTCTTTTGACAGCATCAACAGGTCTACAAGCCCCTCAAGCCTTTTAGGATCCTCCCCCCTTAACTCTTTCACCATACGCACTATCTCCCTTATAGTCAGGTTTTCAGGAAATTCTGGAATTTGAGGCATATAGCCTATAAGCCTATGGTATGAGACATCCTTTAGTAGGTCCTTTCCATTAACCATAACCCTTCCTTTTTCCGGTATAACAAGGCCAAGTATGGTCTTAACCAGAGTGGTCTTTCCAGAGGCATTAGGCCCAAGGATGGCTGTGGTCCTGCCCTCCCTAAACACAAGGTTTAAGCCTTCAAACAGCCTTCTTTTACCAAAGGATTTATGTATGTTTTCCAAGACTATCATGGCTTTTTAATCAAAGGCTCCCTATCTATAAGTCCTTTTGGGTTTAACAAAGGTATGAGCCTCTCCATTATGTCCATTATACGCATCAGAAAGCTGTTGTAAAAAAGAAGGGAAAGGGGATACCTTTCAAAGAGGAAGGCCATGAAGGATACGGGCCTATAAGGCATATCGCCTATGCTATCCTTGTCCATATCATAGCCCTCATATTTGTCCCAGTAGTTTTTTGAAAATAGGTTTTCAAAATAGGAAAGGGTATTTGTGGATACATCAAAGGCGTTGTTTAAAAAGAAGTTGCTTTTAAAGGTGTTGTTTAAGCTATTGGCGTATATCTTCACAGCCCATCCGTTGTTTTCAAAGGTATTTCCTTCAAAGCTTGTCCGGTTGCATTCATCAAGATAAACACCGTAGGAGTTATTTATAAACCTGTTTTTACGCACCATGCTGTTGGAAAGGTCCTTTAACAATAGGCCGTAGGATGCTTGACCGCTGTTCTTTTCAAAGGTATTCTCTTCCATGATCACATCCCTTGAATACATCACAGCCACGCCCGCACCATTTTTATAAAAGCGGTTTCTCCTAAAGGTATTGTCATGAGAAAACATGAAGTGCAATCCATACCTAAGGTTATTTTCACTCACATTCTCCTCTATCGTACTTCTACTTACAAACTCAAAGTATATACCATCCCTATGCCCCTTTATATAGTTCTTTTTTATGTAAAGGTTTTTAGAATCCCATGCATGTATGCCGTTCCCAGAAGCGCCTTCAGATTTGGCAAAGCCTATTATTTTATTGTTTTCAACAATACAATCCTTTACCCTTTCCAGATAAAGGGCAAAGAAGTTGTTTAAAAAGTGGTTTTCCCTTATTGTACAAGCCTCCGAGTTTATAACCTTTATCCCAGCTATATCCTTCGAGTAGGACATGCCAGAATTTTTTATCACAAACCCTTCTATCCTTACTTTGTTAGCCTTTACCGTTATAATCTGGTATCTACCCTCCCCGTCCAGCACGGGCTTTCCCTCACCTATGAGCTCCACACCTTTATTTATAAATATAGGTCCCTTGTAGACCCCAGCCTTTACTATGATCCTTTCCCCTTCCTTTGCTGAATCTATAGCACTCTGTATGTCCTTGAACTCACAATCAGAGCATACCAGCAGGGTAAAAAGCGCCAAGCCTACCATCAGTGCGAAAACTTATACTCCTTTTTAATAAGCTCTCTCAAGCCCTTCCAATCCAAGATTTCCCCTTTTACAGACTTTGCCCTTTCCCTATCTTTATAAGCGGATAGGTTCATACCCATAGGGCTTCTTATCTCTTGACTTCTTACATATATGGCCTTTTCAGCCTCAATAAACTCCTCAGGATTGGAAAAGTTTGTCACATAGGCCTTCTTTATATACTCCTCATTCTCGTTGTAGTATGCAACCATGCATTCTATGGAGTCAAACTTATAAACCCTGCCTTTCTTTGTGATAACCTCCGCAGCAAACCGCTTATCAGCTATAGCCATTCTGCAGTATTCACACAGGTCCTTACCAAGGTTTATTGGCTCAGGCCTATCCGATGTGCAAGAAAAAAAGGAAAGGAAGAGGAGGAAAGCTAATAGCACTTGGAGCATCATTCCCTCCTCATGTCTATAATTAGGGCAACAAAACCCAAAAGAAGCGAGGCTATGGCTATGTAGCCACCTATATCTGGAAAGGAGCTTGCCTTCATGTTCAAGAGCTGTTTTGTGCCTATAAGGGGTGGTTGGTAGGCAAGACCCGGTATTTTTATGGGGGCGTTGGGGTCAAGGTTATGTCCATAATCGTACCCCCATTTGTAAAAATCCACAAGCCCGGCTATGCCTAAGAGCACAAAGACCAAAACCCATGCATAGAGAAGAACCCTTTTTCCAATAAAGGCAGATACAAGACCAAAGAGGATAAGAAAACCCACGATAAAGGGCATGATCTTAAGCTCTGGAATTGATTCGGGCGTAATAGTTTTCATCCCTATATAGTGGTTTAAGAGGTTTATGTTGTAGAGGTCAAACTCGGTTCCACCGGTTATCTTATTTACCCATATGAACATCCTAAGACCCTCTGGGTATTGGGGAGCTATTAGCTCTATCCTCCAGAGGGGGAAAAAGTAAACAAGGATAAGAAGTAAAGAGGAGAGGGCCAAAAGCCCTCTTGAAATCTTATTCATTTAACTCCTCCTATTTTTGTGCAGTGCCAGTGTAGTATTTGAGGGGCACATTAGAGCCTGCAGGTGAAACCCTTACATAGCCTTGCATCTCCTGGTGCAAAGCCGAGCAGAAGTCTGTGCAGTAGAAGGGGTAAACGCCAGGAGCCTTTGGCTTCCATACAAGGGTCTTGGTTTGACCTGGCATGACCAATATTTCGGCATTCTCCGAACCTTTTATAACAAAGCCGTGGGGTATATCCCAGTCCTGCTCAAGGTTTGTAACATGGAAGTATACAGTATCACCTACCTTTATCCCCTCTATATTGTCGGGTGTAAAGTGGCTCCTTATCATGGTCATATAAACATGCACCTCATTGCCTTTCCTTTCAACCCTCGCATCCTTTTCAGACTTTACAGCATAAGGATGTTTGTTCTTCTCAAGCTCGTATATCTTTTTCACCTTATCCTTTATCTTATCCGCAAGGATGCCCTGTGCATAGTGTGGTTCGCCAACGGTGAAGAACTCGTGGATAAGCTGCATCTTTTCTCCGCTTATATCATAAAGCTGTGCAGATTGTAAAAGCTCTGGACCAACTGGAAGCGACCTATCCTTTGTGATCTTGTTCATAGCTATGGCATACTTCCCATAGGGCTTTTTGGTATCACCGCCCATTACAAGGAGGTGTCCAATTGAGTAGTAGGTGGGTGCCCTATCAACCACTTTGCATCCTTTGTAATCATACTTTATTATCTCGGAGGAAACAAAGCAAGAAGTGTAGGCGAAGCCCTTTCCATCAAACTCTGTATGAAGAGGTCCAAGGCATGGCTTTTCAAGCTCGCAGTGTAAAACGGCATCGTACTTAAGGACTGGTATACCATCTATTTCCTTTTCAAAAGCCTTCTGTTCTATAGCCTTTAGCATTTTAGAAAAAGAGTGAATGGGTATAACCGTGGCAAGCTTTCCGCCACCTACTATGTATTCTCCATCGTCTGACACGTCAACGCCGTGGGGAGATTTGGGTGTAGGTAAAAAGTAGGCTACGCCTGGGCAATCCTTGGGGTTTATAACTTTCACAGACTTTTTAACCTCGGAAACAGCCATATGCTTTTCTTCATCATAGTAATTATGGTAATAAGTGGCGGGCATCTCCTGATACTTTCCCTGAGCTACGCACTCCTCTGCTCTCTTCCAATTTATGGCCGCTATGTAGTCCTTATCGTTCTTGGAGGCGTTTATCTCAAGTAAAGTATGCGCCTGTTCGGTGTTGTAGGATGTAAAGAAGCACCAGCCATGGGATGGACCTCTCCCACATCTTGCAAGGTCATAGTTAAAACCGGGCATGAGTATTTGAAAAGCCACATCCATCTTGCCGGGTTCGTTTGCCTTTATAAAGCTTATGGTTCCTTTAAAGTTCTCCTTATAGGAATCTATAGGAACATCCTTTTGTGGAATTGGCACTGAGAACCTTGTGCCTGCAACCACATACTCTGTGTTTTCCGTTCCGTAAGGTGAAGGGTGGTTTCCTGCAGAGTTTGGTATCTCAATTATCTCGGTGGTTTCAAAGGTTGAAAGGTCAATCCTTGCAATCCTCGGCACATTGTTGGCATTTATGAAGAGCCATCTTCCATCTTGTTCTCCGTTGGTCTGAGAAAGCCATGTATGGTGTGCGTCATCCCAAGGTATAAAGCCGTGGGAAGTCATAAGCAATGGTTTGGTTTCCGGAGTAAATCCATAGCCAGTTTCTGGATCAACGGAAAAGACCTTTATGACCTTGATTATCCTTCCGGAGGGAATACCATAGACTGACACTTGACCGCTAAAGCCTCCCGAGAAGAATACATAAAACTCATCATGCTTACCCGGTGGCACATAGACCTTAGAAGCCACGTCCCCTGGAGCTACCGATTTTACCGCTTCTTTTTTGGGTGGGCAACCTGCCAAAAGGGCACCTACCATAAGGGCCCCTACTCCAATTAAGACTTTTCTTCTTTTTTCCCCCTTTCATGATTTTCACCTCCTTATAAAATGATAAAAAAATCTTATGTTAAAATCAACATGTTAATTTATAGTATTTTTTTAACAGAAATACACGTACAAAACTAGACTATACAAGTTTTGTTAGATATATGCTTATCAAAACGCTTGATGAAAATTCATCCTTTGCAGAAGTAACATGCATTATGCCTGTAAAAACAAATTCATAGAATATCCCATTAAAGATTTGGTATGTCTGGTATCCATGAGCGGTAAGTGATCCGTCCCTACATTTTACAGGCACGTATCAGCATGCCTCTACATTAACTGTCTAAGCTTATTTTTAGCAAAGGTATGAAAAGGGTAAATCCATCTTAATTAATTTTTCACTTGGCGCATGTGTCTTGCAAATATATGTATGCTAAAAGCTTACCTCTGCCTACTTTCCCTCATCAACGCTTCTTAGGTATTCAAGGATTGCCCTTGCATCCTCTTGAGATACGTTCTGAAAGGGCATCTGTGTGGGATACTCGGCTAAATACCCCTTTGCTATCGGGTCCTTCTGCACCATCTCAGACGGGTTTAAAATCATGTTCATTATCCATTCGGGCTTTCTCCTCTGAGTAACGCCTTTAAGCGGGGGCCCCACATACTTCTCTTCAAATTTATGGCAGGAAGCGCATTTGGAATCAAAGATTTCCTTCCCCTTCTTTGCAAGAGCCTGGTCTATAGGCCCAAGCTTTACCTCTGTAATAGGTCCTATACCCTTATCGCTTATAGCCTCTTCCTTCTTTTCCACTGGAGCTGGTGGAGTCTCTGTCTTTGGAGCTTCTTCTGCAGGCTTTTGTTGACAAGAAAAGGCAAGCACTGCTGCAGCTAAGAGAAGACTTTTTTTCATCTTTCTACCTCCAGTATGTTCTTTTATCAGTATAAGATATAAGAGTAGCTTTGTCAAGTAATAAGAAATACTTATATGATTGTAATCATTTACATACTTAACTTAAGACCTACATTCTAAACCATGCTGGTAATACCCGAAGTAGGAAAGGGCTTTAGTTTAGATGGCGTTTATCTTAGGCTTTTAAAAGATATACTCATGCCCTCGGCGGTAGGCTATGAGAGGGTTTATATACTTTCAAAGGGCTCGGGAAGGTACATACTGGGACAGAGGTTTGATAGGGTGGAGGCTCCTGCAGTCTTTTATGTGAAGAAGGCTGAGTTATTTGGCTTTATGTGTGAAGGCGAAGCAGAAATATATGAGATAGCCTTTGGAGGGGAAAGCCTTCAGAATGGTGAAACCATTGATTTAAGAAGTATAGAGCATGGCAGAAGGCACCCTTTGGTGATGGAAAGATTTTCCAAAACCGCCAAAGGCGAAGCCTTTTTCATCATAAACGACCACGACCCCTTACCCCTTTACTTTCAGATGAGTATGGCCTTTCCCAAGAAGGTGGGATGGGAGTATGTGGCCTATGAAGGTAGCTACTGGAAGATAAAGATAAGGAGGTTGTAGTATGAGAAAAGTGGGACTTGCCCTTGCCTTGAGCCTTAGCCTTGGTTTTGCCCATGAGCATATGCAAGAAAGTAATCTCACCTTTAAACAGGTAATGCAGATGGTAAACATGTCGGCTATAAAGATGCTTCAAGGCTTTCTTTTAAACAACGATGGACTAATAGTTGAAGGAGCTAAGGAGATAGCTGATCATCCTATGCCACAGGGAGGGCCTTTAAAGTACATAGACACATCAAAGAGGGAAGAGTTTATCAGACTTATGCCTACCTTTGAAAGGCAGGTTCATGGTGGTGCGGAGGATGTTATAAGGTTTATAAAGGAAGGTAAGAAGGAAGAAGCCTTTAAGACCTACACACAGATGATACAAGGTTGTATGGCATGCCATGAGCTTTTTAGGGATAGGATAAGGGGAAGATAAAATTATTTGAGACAAAAAGACAGTTATTCACAAAGATAGCTTTACTTAACTTTTTTAGAAGCAACTTCATCAAGCAGCTTTTCTATGCCATGTATTATCTGGATGGGCGTTGGAGGACAGCCAGGTATATAGCAATCAACGGGTATAACATTGGCAACTCCGTTTGTCACTGCATAGCTACCCTTATAAATCCCGCCGTCAATGGCGCA
>WUQU01000273.1 GCA_009889605.1 Candidatus Bathyarchaeota archaeon
TGATAGAAGGTAAAAACACAATAGAGTTTGTGGCAACAGATAAGGCAGGTAACCAAACTGTAGCACAGTGGACCACAGTTTATGAGTACATGATAAAGGACATCAGCTTTATAGATGATAATGAAAATCCGGTGACAAACATAGCAGGTGATTCCACATTAACTGTTTTAGCAAAAGCAGATAATAAGCTAAATGTAGGTAAAGATGTAGCCCTCATAATAGTGCTTTATAACAGTGCAAACCAAATGGTAGGATACACCATCTCGTTCGATACCGTAGAACCTGCTACAGCTGAGGAACTTTTAACAGGTCTTCAATTGCCAAGCACTACTACAGGGCTAAAAGCCAAAGCATTTATCTGGAACTCAATAGATGGGATGATACCTCTTTCAACGGCAATTGAGATAAAGTAGTTGGTAAATAAAGAACATATTTTTAACTGACAAACAAGAATAATAAGCAGAGGAAGACAAAAAGTTATTGTCTTCCTCTGCTAAAACCTAAATTTATTTTCTCAAAATATAATGATAAGGCCTTTAGAAAAAAAGGAGGTATATAGGAGTGAGAAAAAGACTGATAAGTGTATTTGTAATCTTAGCATTTTTGTTAAGTTTAATACCTATCAATTTGATAGTGGCAAAAGCAGATACATTAGTTCCTGCATTCCCAGGAGCAGAAGGTGCTGGTATGTACACAACAGGGGGACGTGGAGGAGATGTGTACGAGGTTACCAATTTGAATGATAGTGGACCAGGGTCGCTGAGAGATGGCGTAAAACTTAGCAATGTTACAATAGTTTTCAGAGTATCAGGAACAATACATTTAAAGTCGGAACTTGTAATAAGCGGTTCAAACATTACAATAGCTGGCCAGACAGCACCTGGTGATGGAATTACCATTGCTGACTATGGAGTAAGAATTACAGGCAGCAATATTATCATTAGATACTTAAGATTTAGACCTGGTAGTAGCAATATAAGCGCAGAACCGGATGCTCTGACCAGTTTTGGCGGAAGCAAGAATATTATAATCGACCATTGTTCGTTCAGCTGGTCTGTTGATGAAACACTGTCTTTATACAGAGTTGAGAATCTGACTGTTCAATTGTGTATAGCAGCAAAGAGCTTGACAATGTCAGGACACTGGAAAGGAAGACATGGTTATGGTGGTATCTGGGGTGGATACAATGCCACATGGCACCACAATCTTTTGATGAACCACACAAGCAGACTTCCTCGCGTGAATGTAGGTAGTGCCCCAATCCCTGAAGCAAAGGTTGAGTTTATAAACAACGTAATCTACAATTGGGGATTTAACAACACATACGGTGGAGAAAATACAACTTTGAGCCTTATAAACAACTACTACAAGCCAGGTCCTGGTACTCATGACATTGTGAAGTCAAGAATAGCAAATCCAACACCTAACGGTTATCCATCATCGTGGTATGTATCAGGGAATGTCCTTGAAGGGAACAATGAAGTAACTACAAATAATGAAGCTGGAATAATTGCAAGCGGAACATACACAAAATTGACAGAACCTGTTGATATACCTGGAAGTGTAACAGTTCAGGATGCTCAGACAGCATATCAAGAGGTATTAGCAAAGGCTGGAGCGGTGTATCCAAAGAGAGATGCAGTTGATGCAAGACTCGTCAATGAAGTAAAGAACGGTTTGGGAAGATTTATTAACACAGAGGCAGAAGTTGGAGGGTACCCGGAACTGAGTACAGCACAGGCGCCACAGGACAGTGACCATGACGGTATGCCAGATAGCTGGGAGATAGCAAATGGGTTGAATCCTAACGACCCAAGTGACAGGAACGGATATAAGTTTGGTAATGGATATACAAATCTTGAAAATTACCTCAATTCGCTTATTGACATGAACTATGCGCCACAAAATCCGGAAGTGCAGATAATCAATCCGAACTACAATGCACTTGTTAATGCAGGGGCCGCAGTGAAGATTGAAGCAAGAGCAAAAGCATCAGGAGGAGCAAAAATAACAAAGGTAGTATTCTATGACAATGGAGTGAAGATAGGAGAGGATACAACAGAACCATATTCATACACCATAGGTGCAATTGAAGAAGGCACACACTATTTAGTAGCAGTAGCTTATGACTCTAACGAGCTTTCAACCCAATCCACGGCAGTGAGAGTATTTGCAAATGGTCCCGAGGTAAATTGGCCATGGAAAGTAGCAGATATAGGAAATCCTGCTATAAAGACAAGCGCATCACTTGATAATAGTGGAACGCTGACATTAAAGGCAAATGGGAAAATAGGTGGTTCAACTGATACGTTCGGATATGTGTACAGGAAGGTATATGGAGATGCAGAGCTCACAGCAAAGATAGATTATATGGAAAAGGTAGACCACAACGCGTTTGCAGGTTTGATGGTGAGAAGTTCACTTGACCCTGGAGCAGTTACAGCATATGTAGCAAAGTCATATGTAAAAGCTGACAAGCTGACAAATCCGACAGCGGTAAGATTTATTGCAAGACAGGTGGCAAATACATCAATGGCAAACACTGGCGATGTTGATGCAAGCACACCGAACACAGTTGTGAATGTAGAGGTATCGTGGGTGAAGATAAAGAAGAGTGGTTCTGTTGTGGAGGCAGCATATTCACTTGATGGTCAGACATGGAATGTGATTGGCAGATACACACTCAACATAGGTGATGAGTACTATATAGGATTTGCAGTAGATTCTGCTCAGGCGACAAATCAGATTTACAACTATAACATAGCAAAGTTTTCAAATATAAGCTTAACAACTTCTGATAACTTTATAGAGATATATAATCCTGAGAATGATTATACAAACGTTGGAGAATACAAAATAAAAGGATATGCAAGCGTCGATGGAAAGATAACAGTAACAAATGCATCAAGCACAGATACCAAGAATGTAGATGTGAGTGGGCAAACTGAGTTTGAAGTACCAGTACAGCTTGTAAATGGTAACAATACAATTTCTGTAAACCTACAGACAGCAGAGGGTTCAAAGACCAGACAGATTGTTTTAAACGTTGTATACGATAATCAAAACCCGGTTATAAATTGGGTATCAAAACCACAGCCAACAGTGCTCAGCAGTGCATATAGCTTGGTACTTTCGTCAAATGAGGATGCTTATGTGACCATAATGCAGGACAATATGGTTGTATATCAAAATGTTTATATAAAAGCAAATAGCCCGGCTACCTTCAACATCAACTTTGAAAAAGGCAGAAACAAGATAGAAGTAATAGTTAAGGATTTTAGTGGCAATACAACAACAGAAAGCTTTGATGTTATATACCTTGCTAATTTTGACATTATGGTAGATAACAACTATACAGGAAACGATGGAGATATAGTCAATGGAGTCAAGATATTCAAGACAGTTCAGGCAGCGGTAAACAGTGTACCATCGAATAACACCAAGAGAGTTATAATCTTTATAAAGAGTGGCAGATATTATGAGAAAATAACTATTAACTCACCAAATATTAGCTTGATTGGTGAAGATCCATTTACCACAATTTTGACTTATGACGTTGCAGCAGGCACGCCCAAACCAGATGGTTCTGGCACATATGGAACATCTGGAAGTGCAAGTGTGACTATCAACAGTGGTGCCATTAACTTCACTGCAGAGAACATCACATTTGAAAATGCTTTTGATGAGAACCAGCCAATTTCAAGCAAACAAGCTGTTGCTGTAAGATCACTTGCTGACAAGATGGTATTCAAGAACTGTAGATTTATAGGCAATCAGGATACTTTGTACGCAGATGCAGGAAGACAATATTTCAAAGATTGTTACATCGAAGGTGATGTTGACTTCATATTTGGTGCGGCACAAGCAGTGTTTGAAAATAGCACCATATTCTCGGTTGACAGACCAGGCATAACACCAAAAGGTTATATTACAGCAGCTTCAACAAGAAAGTCTGACAATTTTGGTTTCTTATTTATAAACAGTAAATTCTTATCTAATATAACAGTTGCTAATTCAGTGTATTTAGGAAGACCATGGCATCCAAGCGCTGATCTGAATCGATGGGTAAATGTTGTTATTAGAGAATATTATTTGGGTGAGCACATAAACGAATATGGCTGGACAGCTATGAGTTCCACTGATAGCTCTGGCAACACAATCTGGTTCTATCCACAGAATGAGAGATTCTATGAATACAAGAATTATGGACCTGGAGCAAAAATAAATCAGTACAGGCCTCAGCTTGACGATGTCATGGCGCAGGTTTATACAAAAGAAA
>WUQU01000274.1 GCA_009889605.1 Candidatus Bathyarchaeota archaeon
AAAAATAAACGTTAATTTGCACAAAGCGCCTATGGGTTAGGCGGAAGTCTATGCCTATAAAATACTTTGAAGCTTTAGACGTGAAAAACGTGTGGATGAGATCCTTGCTAGCCTAGACTTTTTCCACGTAGTGCCCCAATTTGTTTTCTGTGTTAGAAGCAAAGGCTCAAAATCAATGCGCACGATTGCGCGTATTCACGGGTTAAGCAGAATTTGGCAGGAAACCCTAAACCTTCCCCAAGCATATATAATAGAGGTTATTTCTGAACGTTATGACAAACTCCCAGAAGAAGAAAAAGAGAAAACCCTAATTCATGAGCTTCTCCACATTCCCCAGGGACTTTCAGGAGGCTTTAGACCCCATAAGGGTTATGTAAACCGCAAAAGAGTAGAACAGCTTTACGCGCAGCTGAAGCAAAATCGAAAGAGGAAAAATTCAGCGTGAAATTTTTAAGCAACCAAAAGAATGAAAAGGAAAACCTTCAACTAGGGATGAATCACGGCAAAACATGAAATGAAAACTTTATGGCATAACGGCGTTTACGTTCCCCAATACGATTATAAAGGTTTATCCATAAAAATCAAGGGAAAAACAGTGCCGCTTAGCCCAAAAACCGAACAGATGGCTTTAGCCTTCGTAAAAAAGATGCAGTCTGCGTCGCCGCCGGACAAAGTCTTCTACAAAAACTTCATGCAGGATTTTCTGCAGCAACTGAAAACCGAAAACCCCGGTTGGATTTTTTGGCCACTTTCTACCAAGAACACTTGAAAAGCATAGAGGAAAACGATTTCAAACTCCAAGCAATGGTTAATTCGGAAATTGATTTTTCAGAAATTTTAGCCTATTTGGAAAAAGAGAAAACCGCCAAACAGAATTTGACGAAAGATGAAAAGAAAAAGCTTGCACGGCAAAGAAAAATTCAGAGAGAAGCCTTAAAGGAAAAGTTCGGCTACGCCATTGTGGATGGGAAAAAGATAGAGATAGCAAACTGGACGGCGGAGCCTTCGTGCCTATTCATGGGAAGAGGAGACCATCCGAAAAGGGGAAAATGGAAAGAAGGCTCAAGGGAAGAAGATATAATTTTGAACCTCTCTCCAGACGCGCCGAGGCCGCTGGAAAACTGGAAAGCCATAGTTTGGGAACCAGACAAAATGTACCTTGCAAAGTGGCAGGACAAGCTTACGGGGAAAATGAAGTATGTTTGGTTTTCCGACTCAGCGTTTCTAAAGCAAAGGCGGGAATACGAAAAGTTCAGGAAAGCTGAAAAACTCGGCAAACTGATACCGAAAATTGAAGAGCACGTGATGAAGAATCTTGAAGCTAAAGATGAAGAGAGAAGAAAAATAGCCACTGTCTGCTGGCTTATTCTAGCCTTAAACATGAGGGTAGGCGACGAAAAAGACCCTGGAGAAGCGGACACCGTAGGCGCCATAACCCTAAGACCCGAACACATACGCATAGAAGGCGACACTTTACACTTTGACTTTTTTGGAAAAGACTTTGTAGGATGGGAAAAATCAGTTAAAGCGCCTCCAACAGTGATAAAAAACATTGAACACTACTCCAAAACGTGCAAAGAATACTTGTTCGAGGGAATAAACTCCAAAAAAGTTTCAAGATTCCTATCAGAAAAAATGAAGGGTTTAACCGCCAAAGTCTTTAGGACATGGAAAACAACAGACGCGGTAAAAGCTTATCTGGAAAAATGTGAGGCCAAAAAGGATGATGCTGAACCATTAAAGCAGTTTCACGCTAAAATGGCAAACCTTGAAGGCGCAAAAATCGCCAATCACAAACGGAAAATTCCAGCAAATTTCGATGAAAGACTAGCGAAAAAAGAAGCCCGCCTTAAAGAACTGATGGACAAATTGGAAGAAGCCCGCCAGAAGGGGAAGAAAACAGACTCAATCTTAGCTAGAATTGAAAAGGCAAAACTGGAAATAGCTTTAATGAAGGAAACTAGAGAATGGAACTTGGCAACTTCTCTTAAATCCTACATCGACCCAAGAGTTTACGCCCAATGGGCTGCAAAAGTGGATTTCAACCTGGAAAAGCTGTATCCAAAAACTTTGAGAAAAAAGTATAGATGGGCATTAAACAAGCTGTTGAAAGCCTATAACGCCGAGAAAAAACATTAAAACTGTAAGTTAAAAGTGGGGCTGCCAGCTTTCCCGGGTTCGCGTGGCCGAAGACCACACTACAGCCGGGAACGGAGCGCGGTTTAACTTCCGAGTTCGGAATGGGATCGGGTGGGACCCGCGCCCTATGGCCGGCAAACCCCAAAATACACCTTGAACAATCCTTCATTAACTTTTCGCTTTTACTCTTCTCCTTTTAGAAGTACTTCCTATATTCCGAACCCGCCCACGGTTTCTGGGCGCTCCACCGGGTTGTACCACTTCTTTTTTGTGCCTATTTTTGCCCTCATCTTCCACCCGAAGGTTTTCGGTTCCTTCTCTATCCTTTCTAGAAGACTGTCTATTTTCTGGACGATTTCTTCCCTATCTTTTTTGTCGATTTCTTGAGGGCTTATTTCAGCTTCTTTGCCCAGCGCGTCTATTTCAGATATGAATTTTCCGAGTTTTTTGAGGTTTGCTGTAGCGGTATACCAGAATCCCCAGTCTTGAGCAAGGATTTTGGCTATATGGGCCGCGTCTAATTGCTCTTTTTCGTTTCCTTCGCCGACATTGTGGGCTTTTAATAATAGTAAGCAGTCTTTTAGGTCTTTTACGCTGAAGGCTTCCCACATCTGGATTTTTTCAAGAAGCATGTCTGTAACTGTTATTGTGGGATAGTCCAGCTCCAGTCTCTCGCGGAAGTCGATGGGATGGTTTGCCACTAAAAGCTTGTCGAAGAAAATGTCTATGTAGAACCAGCCTTTAGGGTGATAGTATATCTGCCTTTCAGAAGCTGCAGTTGAAAGGGTTGCCCTTCTTTTCGCATAGCCGAGTTTTTCGAAGAACTCTTTTATACGGTTTCTTTGGCCGCTGTATGCGATGAAGTCTATGTCACTGTATTCTTGGCCTTTAACCATTCCGGTTCCTGTTCTGCCAAGTTTTCTCGCGAAGTCCATGTGTTTTTGGCTGTGGATTGCTATAGCTAATCCGCCTAGAATACGGAGTGTCAAGCATTCCTTCACGGCTTTTTCCACTATGTCTTGGGCTTCATGGAGGAAGATTTCTGTGGGAACTATGCCTCCCCACTCTTTTGGCAGTTCGCGTTTAATTTCCTTCTCCACAAGCCAAGCCATTCCGTTTAACCCTCTATTCTCTGAAGCCTTGTAATTTTGTCGCCTTTAAACTCTATCAGGAAAGCCCTCAATATTCCCTCTGCGTATTCGCTTCCAGGGTTAACACAATGAGTTTTTCCAATTTTTATGGAACCTGCAGACTCGTGGATGTGGCCGTGAAGCCCGAGGAACGGCTGGTATTTCTCAATCATTTTCCGTACAGCCTTTGAGCCTACTGGGACGAGTACAACGCTTCCATGTTGTATTATGGGGTTTAAGTCTTTGTCCAGAAGCGGGGCCTCATCGATTTTCGACTGGTACGGCGGCGCGTGGAAGTTGAATATCGCGTTCTCCACGTTTTTAAGCTGAGATATGTATTTTTCAAGTCTTTCCTCAAGTTTTTCTTCTTCCTCTTCACGGGCTGTATGCCACGGAGTTGGGTTAACCCAGCCACAGCTAATCATCTCTTGTGCATCGTCGATTTCTATTACTTTGCCTTCGCCGTTTATTACGTGTTTATTTTTATTGATTATTTCGTCCACTGCAAGTCTATCGTCGTTTCCCGGACACACAACCACTCTGGTTTCGCTTGTAAGCTTCTGGGGAATTAGGTCAAGCCATTCTTTAAGCGTTGAAATCATCACTTTGTGGAAAACTTCGTCGACCTTTTCAGGGTTTTTACACATTTCATCGTATTCACTTTCATCTGTTACATAAGGATAATAGCCTATTCCCTTTACGTCTTTGATGGCTTTTTCCAACGCGCTTGAGTCTATGGTGTGTGTTTCTTTAAGGTGGTAGTAAGTGTATTTTCCATTTTTCTTCACTATTGGCACAATCATCTTCCCAGTCAAGTCTCCACCGCAGATAGCAACGTTAACCTTAAGCATGGCTGAAGCGTTCAGAAATTTTCGCCATGTCCCTTCAGATCCATGCATATCCGTTGCGAAAAGTATCCTTGTCAACGTTCCGCCTTTTTCCCTTCGAAATATAAAACTCAACTTTATTCCACCATGTTAGTTTACATAGAGTGAAATTGGGTGTTATAAATAAAATGCCTTCAAAAAACCTGAACTTTTCGCTAGAGAGGCAACGGGACTAGTGAGAGAAATAGGCTTTATGCTAGGCGTAATCATCATAATGGCTCATGTTGTTGGCTTAGGCTGGCAGAAAAGAGCTTTCCAGTTTGCAGGCCCCATGCCCATTCCTAATGATTTACTC
>WUQU01000275.1 GCA_009889605.1 Candidatus Bathyarchaeota archaeon
AGTTGGGTTTTCTTTCGGTTCGCCTGGGAAAGATCTCGAAGGAACATCTTCATATCTTTTTGGGAACGTAGTTGGTAATTTTCCTGACGGATTTATCTTTCCTATAAGAATATCAGCAAGTATTCTTCCCGCTTCCTGACCTGGTTGCCAGACCAAGACTATCGCATCGCAGAATGCTTTCCAACTTTCAATCTCTATCGGTGAGCCTATGTTTAAAACCATGACGAATTTCTTTCCTTTACTTCTAAAAGTTTCGGAAAGTTTTTTGATAAGTGAGAATTCATCGTCAGTCAGATAAAAGTCCCCTTTTTCGAGTTTTCTATCAACGCCTTCGCCAGATATTCTCGTAAGTATATAAATACCCAAGTCATTTCGTTCAGCTATCTTTTCAATCTCCTCTTGTGAAATGATGTCCTGAGGCAATCTTGGAACAATATCTTCTCCCCACTGTCCTTTAGTTATTACATAGTCGGTCTTTCGAAATTCTGCTATCTTGTTGCGATAGAACTCTGCAAGTTCTTTATCTACGTTCAACCCTTTTTCTAAGAGTCCATCAAGGAAACTTATCGTATATTGCGGGTGCGTTTCACCGCTCCCCGTGCCCCCTCTGATAGTTTCTATCTGCCCCGTGCCAAAGAGGGCAATCTTGGTAGCTTCGTTTACCGGAAGTGTATTATCATTTTTCAACAACACGACACCTTCACTACCAGCTTCGTAAGATACTTTCGCATGTGCTTCAAGGTCGGGGCTGTTGCTGTACTTATAGCCTTTGAAAGCAGGTGTGTTCACCAAGACTCTAAGTATTGTTTTAACCCTTTCGTTTAACATTTCATCTGTTATTTCACCTTTTTCGTATGCCTCTTTTATTTCTTATATCTCAGGCCTTCTATTTTTGAATATCTGGTATGTGTTTCCAGGCATGAGCAAATCGTTTTCTGACATTATCTGCTGAGCGGCGTTGTCGCCAGCAAACCAATCTGTCATCACAAAACCTTCAAATCCCCACTCATCCCTCAGTACCTTTTTTAGCAACCACCTATTTTGCGAGGTATACGAACCGTTCATTTTGTTGTACGAACTCATCACTGTCCAAGGTTTTGCTTTCTTGATAGCTATCTCAAATGGTTTTAGGTATATCTCTCTTAGAGCCCTCTCTGATACAATTGTGTCTATCGTCATCCTATTTGTTTCCTGCTCGTTTACTA
>WUQU01000276.1 GCA_009889605.1 Candidatus Bathyarchaeota archaeon
ATCGTTGTAAAGTTCTTGTACGATGCGTTTCATATCTTCAGGTGCCATCATTTCCTTTGTTGCAACTTGCGATGCGGCGAGCAAGTATAAATTCTTAAGATGCTTATGCTTTACAAGTGCTTCTTTTGCTGACACTGTACCATTTGTTACGTCAAAAGAAGTGTATATAATTCTATTTTCAAGGCCAAGTACAACATCTAAGTTTTTCAAACCTATATCTGCATCGATGAGGCAGACACGTTCTCCCATCTTTGCAAGGGTACAACCCATGTTGGCGGTGAAGGTTGTCTTGCCCACGCCGCCTTTCCCAGAGGTAACTACAAAAACTTTCGGTAGTTCAGCCATTTAATCCCCACTCCCTTTGCTTTCTCTACTTTCTTTATTTCTTTACTTCGTGAGTTTGCATAGTTTAAATGTGGTTTAAGAATAACCTAAAATTTTTTAGTTGATATTTTTAGTCGTTTAATCCGAGTTTAGCATAGTAAACTAATTCAGCCTCGATAAAAACGTCTATATCTCCGTCCATTACTGCTTCGATGTTGCCAGTTTCAACGTCTGTTCTGTGATCTTTTACCATTGTATATGGCTGAAAGACATAAGATCTTATCTGGTTTCCCCAACTTATGTCTCTTAGTTCGCCTTGGATTTGTTCGATCTGCTTTCTTCGCTTTTCAATTTCAAGTTTGTATAATCTTGCCTTTAGCATCTTCATAGCTGTTTCTCTATTTTGCAATTGTGATCTTTCTGTTTGACAGGAAACAACGATGCCAGTTGGAATGTGCGTTATTCTTACTGCTGATTCTGTTTTATTAACGTATTGTCCGCCTGCGCCACTTGCTTTGTATGTATCAACTTTTAGATCCTCCGTTTTTATTTCTATATCGATATCATCACCAATTTCTGGAAGAACGTTAACTGACGCAAAAGACGTGTGGCGCCTTTTATTAGCATCGAATGGCGATATTCTTACAAGTCGATGTACGCCCCGTTCATGTTTCAAATAGCCATATACAAAATCGCCTTTTATATAAAGCGTCGCGCTTTTTATGCCTGCTTCTTCACCGTCTTGATAATCAACTATCTCCACGGAATATCCTCTTCTTTCAGCCCATCGCATGTACATTCTCAGCAGCATGGAAGCCCAGTCTTGCGATTCCGTACCGCCAGCGCCGGGGTGTATTGAAAGGTATGCGTTTGCGCCGTCAAACTTTCCGTTCAATATTAACTCAAGCTCGAATTCCCTAATTTTCTTTCCTGCTTCTTCAATAATTTCTCCAAGATGTTCTGTCATTGATTCGTCTTCTTCAGCTAATTCAATTCCTGCTTCGATGTCCTCAAATAAGTTTTTTATTCTCTCCATATCTTCAATTATTTTTTTAATCCTTTGAATTTCTTTGTTTACTTGTTGTGCTCTTTTTTGGTCGTTCCAAAAATCTGTTTTCAAACTCTC
>WUQU01000277.1 GCA_009889605.1 Candidatus Bathyarchaeota archaeon
TAAGCTTCGTTTTCCTAGTGTTTTTTGATTAGGATTTTGCATGATGGCAACACGCTTACAAACTGCCATCCCTCCGCCAAATATTTCTCAAGCTCTTTCTCGTGGATTATCCTTTGAGGGTTGTGTTTTCCCTCTCTAAGCTTTTTCAGCTCCCTCTCGTAAAGCTCCAGTTCCTCATCCTTGCTTAGCTCCCTTCCAATCTGCCTTTCTTTGGCGACCTTAACGTCTAGTAGGTCTATTCCCAATATGCTTTTAGCCATGCTTTTCAAGGCTTCAATTTTCGCTTCTTTAATTATGGTTGATTGTTCTAGGGGCTGGGTTGCCGTGCTTAGGAATGGTTCGCATTCGCGGTAGCTTTTGCGCATGTCTTCAATCATGTCTGGTGGCAGTACGCCTTTATTTGTGCTGTAGCGGGCTTCTATGTCGCCCTTATGCCCCATGATAAACTGTAGGTATGGGTGGCTGATTTTGCCCTTGGATTCGGCTATTATCATGTTTGTGTCGCAGTAAGCCCTAAGCACATAAGGCCTCCAATTGAAGCCAGCCCTTAAAATGGCTTCGCGAATATCCCTAGTCACAAGCGCAGTCCTCAAAAACCTGTTCTTTTTAACCCCTCTAGGGTCAAAGCCCAAAAGCGGAGAATCCTTACTCAATTCCTCGCCTTGCTTAACCCTATCCTCCAAATACTCTTGAATATATGTTATTGTTTGCTGTGGAACAAACATGAAGTATTGATGCCTAACCTTGCTTAGCCCTCTTCTGACTATTAGCATTGTTGGGACTTTGGCGAATGTTATGCCTTCTTCATTTAATTCGGCTTCTACGAAATCTTCAAGCCTTATGCCATCCGTGCCAGTATAGTTGCCTAGGCTTTGGGGTCTTAAGGCCGCTGAACGCCATAAGGGCTATTGAAACCCTCGCCCTTGGAGTTGCCATCCTCAGCATTCTGTCAAGCTCTTCTTTGCTTGGCACACGCTCATTGGCTATTGTTGGTGTTCCATGCTCACCCCTAACATTAACCTTAAGCCTAACATCCAAACCATTATAGCTGAACCAGGAATGCAGCGTCTTCTTGAACCTGGCAATGTAGGAGCCTGCCTTACCCTCACGCTCCAATCTTCGGACAAAATCAGTAAAACCGTCCATGAAAGCTTTGGTCTTTGCAACCTTAAGTAAACCTTTAGGGTCAGCCCCATTAAGCTCACAATAAAACCCGAGATTCCTAAGGTAAACAGTAGCCGTCAAATAAGACTTAGCCGCAAGATTATCAACCAGCGCCGGACATCCTCATCCTCAAGCAGATAAGCGTACTTGCCCCTCAACCCTCATCAAAATAATGGAAAACTCTAACCTATATATAAGGATTCGCTTAAAAAATTAAGTGGACCGGGGGGGATTTGAACCCCCGACCTCCCGAGTGCAAGTCGGGCGTTCATACCAGACTGAACTACCGGCCCCAATGGTTTTCCAACTGAGAAGGGTTGTTTAGGGGATTTAGGGCTTTCGATTTCTAAATGTGTGGCTTTTATGTTTAGTTAAAATTTTTCGACTTTTAGGGTTTCGCCTTCGTTTACCTTTTCAAGGATTTTGGGGTCTTCAACTATTTTGCCTATCACGTTCACTGGGCTGTAGGGTTTTATTATGTCGGGAGATGGGCTTGAAAGGGTTGGCCCGAAAAACAGGCATAAAGCTGGGCCTTCTGGCCAGTAGGCCACGTCGCCGTATTCTACTTTATCTTTGGCTTTTTCTAAGCTTGTCTTGAAGGGGGCTGCGAAGTAGATTTCTTTCCCCCAGAATTCTGCTCTTGCCTCGAAGGGCAACGCCTTCATTAATGCCTCGGCTGTCCGAGGGTTTTCGTTAAATCTTATTTCACAAGTTACTTTTACACCGGATTCGAACGTGATTTTTATTTTTTCTTTCCGCTCCATATTCTTTCACTCTACCATGGTTTTTTAGGATATGGCAATGTAGACTTTTTTGTCGTCTAAGGGGTATTCGTGCCATTTTGTTTCGGTTTCAGGTACACCTGTGTGCAAGTGGACTTTTTTGGTGCGCACTAGCTCCGCCATGATGTTTAAATAAGGTTGTAGAAGCCTTACGTTTTCTTCGTCAAGTCCAGCTATGTGAACGTTTTCAAGTATGTCTGTTGGAACGTAGCCCAACTCTTTTCTTAGGGATTGAACCCTTCTGGCTACGTCGCGCATAAGCCCCTCGCCGAGGAGCTTCTCGTCTCGGTAAACTTCGATGAAAACTGTTATGTCCTTCTCGGCGGTGGACGACCATTTTCCAGCGGCAACTTCTGCCTCGAGGTTTTCTGGAACTTTCTGAACATAATGGGCAGTTTTGACGTTTGCAAGTTCAAGGAAAACTTCGTTAAGGTTCTTGAGGGAGTTGCAGACTTTTTCCGGAGCAGCCACAACTGCGGTTCTTATTGGCCATCTTCGTTTTAGCTTAGCTGTTTGTCTTGCGGAATAAACCATTGAAAGGCATTGCATAAGGTTTTCAAAGTCTTCTTCTATGGCCTTGTCCCGCAGGGTTTCATCCGGCTTCGGCCAGCTTTCAAAATTCACCGACTCTTGGAGAGCGGGGTCAAGCCTTCTATAGATTTTCTGGTATAATGCTTCGCTTAGGAACGGTGTTACAGGGTTAAACAGAAGCGTAACCGTCTTTAAAACATGCCATAGACACGCGTATATGGCTAGTCTGCGGTTAAGGCTTTCAGGGTCGTCTGTCCACAGTTCTTTTCTAATCATGGGCACATAGAAGCAGCTTACTATTTCAACAACGAAGTCTTCAAGCTCCGCCAATGCAATGTTGAATTCGCATTTTTCCAGCTTAACCGTGTATTCTTCAATTGTTTTCTGGAGTTTTGAAAGAAGCCAAAGATCTGGCTTTTTGAGGCCGCCCTGCGTCTTTGCCCATTCAAGCGTATGCCTTTGAGGGTTGAAGTTGTCGTATTCCGCGTTCTGCGGGAAAAACCTGTTTAAATGGTAAAGTGTTGAAAGCACTTGGTATGGGCGGCGGCTGAGCTCGTTTAAGTCAAAGTTCATGAACTCTATGGGGGAGCATTTCCGCATCAAGTAGAATCTGCAAACATCCGCTGAAGCCTTTTCTAGAAGCTTGTTCACTTCTATGATGTTTCCGAGGCTTTTACTCATTTTTCTGCCTTTAGCGTCCTGAGTTAATCCTTGGAAAAGGAAAGCCTTGTAGGGGGCTTCCGCTTTTCCCGTCAATATCACGTGTTCCAGAAGCAGCGAGTTTGCCCATCCTCTGGTTTGGTCTATGCCTTCGGTGAGGAATTCTGTGGGCACATATTTCTGGAACTCTTCGTCTGTGAATCTGGCGTATGGCGAGGCTCCGCTGTTGTGCCAAGTGTCCAAGACGAAGGGTTCCCGGTGCATTGTGCCCCCGCATTTTTCGCATTTAATTGTGATGCGGTCTATCCATGGCTTGTGAAGCTCAAAATTTGGCGGAGGCTTTTCCAAGGCTTTTTCCATCAGCTCTTTTTTGCTTGCTATAAGCGTTTTCGCTCCGCATTTTTTGCAGACCCATATGGGAAGCGGGGCACCCCAGACTCGTTCCCTTGAAATGCACCACGGTTTGCCCTCTTTCAAAAATGAGAGGAAACGGTTCTTCGGAGCTTCGAAGAAATATTCGACTTTCTCCGCGGCCGCCACAACCTTGTCGTTTATCCTATCCGTTCTTAGGAAGTATTCTCTTCTTGCAAGCCAAACAATCTTGTGATGCGAACGCCAACATGTGGGATACTCATGTTTTATGGTTTTAACTTTCACCAATGCGTTTCTCTTGCGCAGTTCTTCAACAACCATGGCGTCAGCGTCGCGGGCAAAAACCCCGTTGAAAAAGCCCGTTTCCGCGGTGAAACGCACTTCGTCGTCGAAAGGCGCAAAAACCGGGACTCCCCTTTTTTGTGCAGCGTAGAAGTCTTCTTCACCGTTTCCAGGCGATAAGTGCACAACGCCTGTGGCGGTGTTGATGTCTACAAATTCTTCGCATATAACCCTATGCACAAGGGGATGCCTATCAAGCTCCGCCTGTCTAGGGATTAAATCTTTAAGTGGATAATCATATTTTAGGCCTTCAAGACTTTTCCCATTGATGGTTTCGAATATTTCGTATTTTTCTATGCCTAGCTCCTGCATTACGGGTTCTACACGTTGCCTCGCCATTATCCATTTCTCGTCGCCCACTTTGACTTTGGCGTATTCAGCTTCCGGGTGAACTGCAAGCATCATGTCAGTAACTATGGTGAAGGGCATGGTTGTCCAAACAAGGAAATACTCGTCTTGGCTTTCCGCAAGCCTAAACTTGAAGTAAAGCGACGGGTCTTCCACCTCTTTATAGGAGCCTTCATAGCCTACTTCGGCGCTGCTTAGGCTTGTTTGGCATCCGGGACAGTAAGCCACCACATAGTAGCCCTCTTCAAGCAAGCCTTGCTCCCAAGCGCGTTTAAGATACTTTTTGCACTTTTCTATGAAGCGTTCTTCGCCTACCCTTTCTACGAGTTCCCGCTTGTTTTTAACGCCTAACAGTTTCTCTACTTCAAGCTCCACCGGCAAGCCTTGACAGTCCAATCCCGCCCAGAAAGGAACAAAATAGCCCTGCATGGTTTTCCATCTGTACCTTAGATCCTTTATTATGCGGCCTCTAGCGTGGCCCACATGAGGTATACCGTTCAACGTCGGCGGGCCTTCAACATAGCCGGCCAAGCCACTATTGCTTTTCTGGCGGAGCTCCATCAGTTTCTCTTTTATTTGGTTTTTCTCCCAAAACTCGCGGATTTCTTTCTCAATTTCAAGCGGGCAATAATTTTCGCTTAACGGTTTTCCAGAATTAGCTTCGAATTTGGCGGTCACCTTTCATCACGTTGCACCCGCAAATACACACAATACAATCCCAGCCAAATATAACCTTTACCGTAAATTTTAGCGCTTGATATTCTGCCCTCTTCCAGCATGTCCACAAGACTTAAAACGTGAGAGAAGTAAATGTTAAGATGGATGTAAATGGCAAAGGGGCTTACGGTTTTTTGATTTACCTTGGACGATTGTGAGGAACAGCATTAGAAAAGGGTATAAGATGTCAGAATCTTTGAAAAGAAGCAGAGGAACAATTCTCATCAGTTTTCTATGGATTGTTCAGTCCCTTGGCAGAATTTATTTTGCCGCATCCGGTACGCCTAGTGGAATGGGACAGTTTTTGGATGTGCCCATTTCAAACACTATTTCATTTGTATTGTTTATTATGTTCCTATTTCTGGGGATACTTGGTCTCGTCGCTGCTTTCGGTCTTTTGGCAAAGCGGGAATGGGGCGTTTGGGCTACAATCCTTGCAAGTATTGCAACCATAATTTTCGACGTATGGGGATTAACCATCCAATTAACAGCAGCCATAGGTTTAATCGTGCCACTTATATCACTCATATTCTTCTATTTAAGAAATAACCTCTAGCAAGGCATACTCTACCCCCAGCAAGCCGCTTGACATAACTTAACTGTAGATTCA
>WUQU01000278.1 GCA_009889605.1 Candidatus Bathyarchaeota archaeon
CAAGCAATTATAAGTATTTGTTGCTAATTGATGTCACAGTAGCTGCAATGGCTTGGAGTGCTATAAACCTAGCGTATTTTACTTTGCTTTTAAGAATAGTAGATGAGCCGAGCGAGGTATACATATCCATGCATGCTTTTGTCGCAGGCGTTGCATCTCTAATAGCCTCAGTTGCTGGTGGCTTTACCCTGAAAGCAATTAGAGATGTCACTATTGGAAACTTAACAGGTTACAACATCATGTTCATGTTGGCATTCATTCTGAGGTTTGCAGCTTTGATATATTTCATAAAGATGGATATCGGAGAAAGTCAAAAACCTCTAAAGTTTTCTGAAATTAGCCAGATATTTCTAAGAAAGCACAAGGAGTAAATCAAGAGGAGTGTTTAATAGATGTACATAACTATTGGAGTTTTTGATGGTGTTCACAAGGGACATGTAAAAATACTTTCAAGGCTTAAGGAACTATGCGAATTTTATGATTGTGGCGCTCGTGTATACACAATTGTGTACCCAATGGAATACTACACTGGAAATTTTGACGGATTGATTACATCCGTCGAAGATCGATTTGAACTGCTTTCCGTTTATGGTGACGTTGAAATACTTGAACTGCCAAATATAAAGAATTTTGAGCCAGAAGAATTTTTTGAGAGGATTTCCTCTAACATAGAAGGTATAGTTGTTGGTCATGATTTTCGATTTGGAAAAGGCGGAATTGGGGATACTGTTTTACTTTCTAAGCTTTGCAATGAAAAGAAAATAAGGCTTGAGGTCATACCGCCCGTTATTGTGGATGGTGTAAGGGTAAGCAGCAGTTGTATAAGAAAACTCATAAAGAACGGACAGGTTTCAGAGGTCAGAAAATTTCTTGGTAGAAATTACTCAATACACGGAACTGTATATAGAGATAAGCAAATCGGAAGGAAGCTGGGATATCCAACCGCAAATATAAAGAGACCAGACCATTATCTTGTTGAACCGATGCCAGGTGTCTACTTTGTAAAAGTCTATCTGCATGTCCAAAAGTATGG
>WUQU01000279.1 GCA_009889605.1 Candidatus Bathyarchaeota archaeon
AAAAAAGACAGCAATGTCATGAACGTGTGGTTCGGGGAACTGATAACAAATGCGTCAATGGGCTTTTTCTACGGGTTTGCTCTGCTTGCTGTCCTGCACCTCGTAAATTCTCTCGAATTACAGGGCTGGTTTCTAACACTTATTGCTATGTGGATGCTACCACAAATCGGTGGAACACTCAGAAACATGTTGCAGGACTGGTTCGCAAGAGCAAGCGGCATAGACGAAGAAAGACTTGCCGCAAACCCATTCACTACCGGTGTCGCAGGTATGCTCAGTAGAACTAAAACATCACTTTCCCATGCATTTGCAAACAGAATGTCAACATTCGGTCAATTCCTACCATCCGGCAAACATGACCATGGCAGTAGTGGCACCAGCAGAGGTACCAGTGATATCAGAAACACTGTACCAGGCGGGATTGGCGGCACTGTCGGCAGTAGTGCAGGAACAAAAACCGCTACTATTACTGGTACCCATGCAACTTCTACTTCCACAGCAACTACATCCGAATCCACAGGTTTCACCGATTTCAAAAATAAATACAGTGATACAAACTTTACAAGGTCAGCATTTTTACAAAACTTTGCACTGCTTGCAGGCAGCAGTCGTATTGCTGCTACAACCGATAAAATAGGTAACCTGCTTCATACCACTGCAAATATAACCCGTGGTGATAACCCGCTGTTTGCAGCAACCATTGGCGCAGCAGGACACATAGTACAGAGTACCGGTAGATTCTTTGGCGGTGCAATGAAAATAGGTTCTGCTGTCTCGCATACAACACTCCAGAGAATGTTCAGGGACGATAAATACAAAGAAAATATAAACAGACTTGCCCCTGTTGCCAACTTCCTGTCCCAGTATGGAAAAGCTGACCTGCTCACAAAAGCTATTATCACCGGTAACACCGAAGAACTTAAAGAATTTCTTATAAATGCTCCAGCTCCAAATAGAGAATTGTCTCGACCGCTACTTAAACCAGATGATGTAATAAGATTGAACAGCACAATAATAGAGTTGCATGAAGCATTCAAGAAAGAAAGAGAGACCACATACCAGCAGCTTGGT
>WUQU01000280.1 GCA_009889605.1 Candidatus Bathyarchaeota archaeon
AATGAGATTGCGAAAGAATTTGTTCGCCTAACACCTGTCAAGGCTAATTATCTCTGGCTTAGATGGGTTGCATACATTATATTATTCTTGGTTTGGTACTTTGGATTCAAGAACGTAAAAATTCCTCTCTTATTAATGATTTCAGCTGAAACTGTATACATAGGAACGTTCTTCAGCATTCAGTCGACAGTCGATGGAATGATATATGGAATTGTACTTGCCATTGCCATATTTTTCTCTCTCTTCTATTTCTTAGTCAAGAAGGAATACGTATATTTTGTTTTTTCCCTCGCTCTTGGTGTTGTTCTTTTCATTCCATCGTTTGCAACAAGAGATTTATTGATGCAAGAACAATTTGAAAACTCGCCATTTTACCGAAGTTTAATTGAAGATATCTTCAAAGATGACCTTTCTGTTATAAAAATAAGACTCAAAGATTATAATACGATTGTAAACGAATCTGTATCGAAGTTCAGTACGCTGTTAAGCGATTTGGAAATAGACACTTTTGACCTCCCAGAAGAATTGTTCGTACCAGAGAATTTTGAAAAAAGGATTCAATATGCAAAAAGTATAGGAGCGGATGAAAAGGATCACAAAAAGGAAATCGAAGACTTCATATACTTCGAATCGAAGAGATTTTCCAAAGTGCAGAAACTTTTAAGAGCTTTCGAAAAAGATTTTGCAAAATTCGCATCAGTTGGCTCTGATGGTTTCAGAAATTACATCATAGATTTCATCGAGTCGAATTTCCAAAGTTCGCACGCAAAGATGTTGGTTGACACTGTTGCGAAAACAAAGAAGTCCTCGTACGTGCTGCTTCCTACTTACAAAGTCTTTTATGGCTTATCCGCTTCAATACTCTTGGCTTTGGCACTATTCTTAACAGCACTCAAAAGGGAGGAAGCTTTCGTACCACTTATAGGCTCTGTAGCAGTTTCTCTGCTAACGTTGTTAAAGACACAAACAGTATTTATCCAAGTTGGTGTACCATCGATAAGTATGTATGTTAATTGGTTAGTTCCATACATTCTTGCAGTGTCATTAGGTTTCGGTATTTACTGGCTGTACAAAAACCACATCCTAAGGAGGAGGGAGAGAGTATGAAGA
>WUQU01000281.1 GCA_009889605.1 Candidatus Bathyarchaeota archaeon
AGCGCATCTAATGAAATACGTTATGTCAATACCCGGTGTGGAGCACATAGAGAACTTCATATGTGTTTCAGGTCCAAACTCATGGCCGAACTGGCGCACCTTCACCGATAGAATGATAAGGTATGGCGACCTTGTTCTAATAGACCTGGTTTTGGTTTGGAACGGCTACTTTACATGCCATTATAGAACTTACTGTGTTGGGAGACAGCCAACTAAGGAACAGAGAGAGGCATATCAACAAGCCTATGATTGGCTGTATGAAGCAATCAAAACCATAAGACCAGGAATAACAACAAGGGAAATAGCTATGAAGTGGCCCACCGCGAAGGAAATATGGGGCTACGAATCTGAAGACGAAGCTGCAGCCAACCTGTGGGGCCATGGCTTAGGGCTGTCCCACTACGACCTTCCAGTAATCTCAAGGATTTTTTCACTAGACTATCCCTATCCAATAAAGAAGAACATGTTCTTTGCAGTGGAAACCCAGCAAGGAAAAATGTTTGAATGGGGAACAAGAATAGAGGAAGAAGTGTCGGTCACGGACACAGGCTATGAAGTTGCCACTAAGTTTCCATCAGAAGAAATAATTGTAGTGGGATAATCCCCAAAATTCTCAGAAACTTTATATTCTCCCTTTTCCTTTTTCTGGAAGCATTACGTAAATAGTTGCCAGATGGGGGAATTAAGTTTGAATGAGCAATGGAAGACAGATAAATGGTTCGTCAGCCATTATAATTTTGAAGTTAGAAAAAACTTGAAACTTCCAGAAAAGGTTCTGATTCATGACATAACTCTTAGAGATGGCGAGCAGCAAGCAAACATAATTTTAAGAAAGCAAGAAAAAATCAAGATCGCAAGAATGCTGGATGAAGCTGGTGTGCCAAGAATCGAGGCTGGGATGCCAGCTGTTTCTAAACAGGAGATGGGAGCCGTTAAAGCAATAGCCCATGAAGGGTTAAACGCCAAAGTGTTTTCTTTCGCAAGGTGTATGAAAAGCGATGTTGATCTTGCATTGAAGTGTGATGTTGACGGCGTTGTGATGGAAATCCCCTCCAGCGACCATATGCTATCTTATGCTTATGGATGGCCTGAAGATAAAGCT
>WUQU01000282.1 GCA_009889605.1 Candidatus Bathyarchaeota archaeon
TATCATACTTTGGGTGTACCTTTACCTCCTTTCTTTTACAGGGGGCCTCGCCGTGAGCAAAATCAAGATATATGGGGAGTAAGTTATATCCCTCAAGAGTATAACGGAGGAGTGTATTGGGAGATCAATTACAATCCATTGGCATCAATAGATACTGTAGAAGAGGTTGAAAACAATTATACCTTTCCCAAAGTGGACTGGTTTGATTTTTCCTATTTTTCCTTTCTTTTCAGAGGGCAAGTGGTGAAGTATAGGTACTATGCTATAAAGTGTGGTTACATTTCTCCGCTTTATGTCTACCTTAATCTTCGGGGCATGGAAAAAGGTCTTACGGATTTCGTGGCCAACCGGGAGTATGCTCATTATGTTCTGAGAAGGATTTGTGACTTTCTGTACTCTTTTCATGAGAAGCTCTTTGAAGCTGGCAGAGGAGTTATTGACATCGCGGAAGTGACCGACGACTTTGGTATGCAGACTGGGCTTCTCATTAGCCCCAGCATTTTTGAGGAGTTCTTCCAACCCTATTATCGGCGTTTTATTAGACTTCTCAAGGACTTTGGAATCCGGATTTTCCACCATGATGACGGAGCAATTAGTCCCCTTATCCCCCGACTTGTCGAATTGGGAATAGAGGTACTTAATCCCATTCAGTGGAAACTCCCTGGTATGGATCCTAAGGCGTTGAAGAATGATTTTGGTAAAGTTCTTTGTTTTCATGGCGGGGTGGATAACCAAGAAACTCTCCCTTTTGGAAACGCAACTGATGTTGAACGCGAGGTAATGTATCTCCTTGAAGCTCTAGCTGCAGACGGTACTGGATACATCCTTGCTCCATGCCATAATATTCAGCCTATTACTCCTTTGGAAAACATCGTTACCATGTATAAAACAGTCCATTACTGGGGAGTTTTGCGATGACGATTAGAGAGAAAATAGTTTCCGTCCTTCGAAGGACTAACACTGACGGAATTCCTTTTGGAGCATATGATTTTTTGCTTCCGAGGGGATATACAGAGCGACGAATAAGAGAAAAAGGATGTGGTATATTCCACTTTGAAAAACCTTACCTGGCAGAAATGAAAGGAGTCGAGGTTTCTGTTAAAGAAGGCGTTGAAAATGGACGACCTTTTGTTGTGCGTCGCTTCTTGACGCCTGTGGGAAGTGTAGAAGAACGGGTTTTGGTTGAATCTGAGTATGGTAGCCAGTGGACTAAGGAATTTTTGATAAAAACACCAAAGGACTACGAGACAATCCAATACATCGTGGAGAAAACCGTTTACCATGTTAACTACGATCTGCTTCAGCGGGCGGAAAGAGATTTAGGCGAAGATGGGGTTGTCTTGGCTAATGTTGATCGTACACCTTTTCAAAAGCTGCTTTTGGAATGGGTAGGACCAGAGCGCTTGTTTGTTGATCTTTTTGAGATCCCGGAAAAAGTGGAGGAATTACTATGTCTGATGATGACGAGAGCAGAAGAAGTTTACCGGATTGCAGCCAATTCACCAGCTGACATAGTCCACACGTGGGATAACATTACTGAAGACTTTGTTACTCCTTGCCTTTTCGAGAAATACTGTTTGCCCTTTTATCAGAAGGTTGGTACTTTTCTCCACGAGAAAGGAAAAATCTTTGTGGTTCACATGGATGGAAAACTGCAAAATATAAAGGAGCTCATTGCTCAGACTCCTGTCGATGTTATAGAGTCTTTTTCCTTGCCCGGCACAGGGGGAAATCTATCTATCGAAGAAGCTCAGAAAGTATGGCCCGACAAGGCTATTATTGCTAACTTGCCAGCTTGGCTCTGCTTTCAAACGAGGAAGTTTATTGAGGAATATCTTGAAGAGCTTATACAGCACGTGGATAGAAAGCGCTTTATGCTGTGTGTGAGTGAAGATCTGCCTCGCGATCGCTGGCAAGAAACGCTGGACATAGTGGCTTGTGTACTTTCGGGTAAAGATGTGGAAGGGGATAGTTTCTTTTAGCTCTGTAAGAGAAAGGGGAGTTTCTGGAGCGCCTAAAATTGTCATTATCGGTGCAGGTAGTGTTGTTTTTGCCCAGAAGCTCATCACTGATATTATCACCTTTCCTGCTCTTCGAGAAAGCACTTTAGCTCTTGTGGATATCGATGAAGAACGACTCGAGCTTATAACGAA
>WUQU01000283.1 GCA_009889605.1 Candidatus Bathyarchaeota archaeon
CGTCAGAAAGTTTCAGGAACCTCTATTCCTCACCTCTTCCAAAGAGATATGAAAAACCTCAATGTTGCCGTTCCACCTTTTGGAGAACAACAAAAGATAGCTGACATTCTTGCGTCAGTGGACAAAAAGCTTGAGCTTGAAAGAAACGAAAAGTCAAGGTTAGAGCGCATTAAGCAGGGTTTTATGGATTTGCTTCTTACAGGAAAAATAAGGGTTAAGGTGGATTAAATGAATCTGTGGATTTTCTCATCTAAAAACATCGAAAACATAGAGGTAGCTAAGGAAAGATTGTTGTGGGGCTTCTGGGACAGAGAAGCAGGAGAAAAACAGAGGCAAAACTGGAGGTCTTTCATCCGACTCTACAACAAAATCAAACCTTTTGACATTGTATTCTTCCAAATAGCCAAAACAGGCGAAATACACGCCTTCGGCATAGTCAAAGAAACATATTATGACGACCAAACGCCTGTATGGCCAAGCGAACAAAGACAAATCCTTTTTCCATGGAAAGTCGCATTCTGCTCCATAATCTTCTCTGAAAAACCCTTCATAACCCACTTCATAAAAATAGAAAGCTACGTCGATGGCTATGGAATAGGAGAATTACCAGAGTTCGAATTCAGGAGAATCCTAACAGAGATACAGAAACAGGTCAATGTAGACCTTAATGTAGGGTGAGCCAAGTTATGCCTCTTTTTAGTGAGAAGTCTCTTGTTGAGAATTATATTGTTCAAAAATTGGAGGAAAAAGGCTGGAAGTTTATTCCTTCTGACAATCTGGAAAGAGAAAGTCTTGAAGAGCCTCTTCTTACTCCCATACTTATCCGTGCTTTAAAGCGGTTAAACGCTAACATAGGCGTAGGCGATGAAGAAATAAAACAAGCCCTAAACGAACTAAAACTCAAAACCGCAGGCGCAGAACACGCCAAACAAATCCTCAACTACTTTAAAGACGGTGTTCCAGTAAAATTTGAAAGAGAACGAGTAGTCAAATACGTCAAACTCTTCGATTACGATAACATTCAAAACAACGAGTTTATCATTTCACGTCAAGTTATCCATCAATTTGGCGCCGAACAAATCCGTAATGATATTATCCTCTACATAAACGGCATCCCAATCGTCAATATCGAATGCAAAAACCCCACAAGCCTCACAGAAGACTGGTGTACCGCCTACAAGCAAATCCAAAACTACCAGCAAACAGTTCCAGAACCATACAAATACATCCAAATAGGCATAGCCGCAGAGCAAACAGCCCGCTACTTCCCAACGGCCCCATGGCAAAAAGAAGACGTAAAAACCCACCAATGGCGCACACCCGACACGCCAGACCCAATAGACGCCCAAATAGAAATGCTCACACCCCAAACACTACTAAACATTATACGCCATTACCTATTCTTCCGCATAGAACACGGAGCAACAACAAAAGTCATAACCCGCTACATGCAATACCGCGCAGCCGAACAAATCTGCAACCGCGTATTAGGCTACTTACAAGGAAAAGAAACGCGAAACAAAGGCTTAATCTGGCATTGGCAGGGCAGCGGCAACACCCTAACCATGATATTCGCAGCAAACAAACTCTACCGCCACCCGCTACTGGAAAGCCCAACAATATTCTTCATAGTAGACCGTGAAGAACTCCAAGAACAACTCAGCCAAGAATTCAACGCCCTTGACATAACCAAACCTGAAACAGTCGACAGCATACACGCCCTAAGACAAATCCTAAGGCATGACGAAAACCGAGGAAAACGAGGCATATTCATAACCCTAATCCACAAATTCCGCCCAGAAGAACTAACTCAACTCCAAAACGAATTAGAAGCCCTAAGCCAAACACGCGAAACCATCCAAACCCGCCGAAACGTAATCCTCTTCATAGACGAAGCCCACCGCACGCAATACGGCATCCTCGCAGCCCA
>WUQU01000284.1 GCA_009889605.1 Candidatus Bathyarchaeota archaeon
GAACGCATTTCTAACCGTATTGTCAATGAAGTTCCCGGTGTAAATCGGGTCGTCTATGACATCACCTCTAAACCCCCTGCCACCATTGAATGGGAGTAGAGTGGATAAAATCCTTTACAAATGAGGTATAGTTATATAAAGACACTTTTGCATAAACCAGAAAGGGGTCGCGATGAAGGTTATCGCAACTATTAACTTTAAAGGAGGAGTAGGAAAAACCACCGTAACTTGGCTTCTGGCTAAGGTCGCCAGCGAAGATGGACTAAGAGTTCTCGTAGTGGATGCCGATGCTCAGATGAGCCTTACCACTGCTTTGACAGTAGACGAAGAACATGGCACTTTTTTAGGCGATTTTGGAAATTGGTATGAGAATGATCACAAGGCGCAACGACGAACTTTATTAGATGCGCTAGATAACTATGACAGATACGCTAAAGGCACTATACCCAACTTTGATTTTCGTATAGACAGGAGATTTATTTATGAAGTAGAGCCAACACTCCATTTCATTCCATCTACAGACGACCTTTACTGGGTAGAGCTGGAAGTGTTCCATCCCCAGAAAGTAAAAGGGTTTATTAATGCCCTACTTGGGCGGCTTCAATATTTTCGCCCCTACGATTTGGTGTTTTTTGATTGTCCACCCTCGTTTACTCTGCTCTCTTATTCTATCTTAAGCAACTGCAGTTTGATTTTAGTCCCTGTTAACCCTGATGTCTTTGCGGATAAGGGTTTAAAAATCATGATACAAGGCCTTCGGAGCCGTATTCAACCTTGGCCGGAGCCAAAGATTTGTGTATTTATGAATAAAGCCCGAGGTCGCTATTCAAGAGGGATATTTGTCCCCTATTCTGACACTGCTTTCTTTCACCAAGAAGTGATTCGTGCAGCAGCAGAGCTGAGTAGAACAGGCACGCCGGTCACTGTTCTAAACACCCTTGTCCCTGAGCGGGCTGATATTCGTAGGGCTATTAGCTTTGGAGGTTTCCCTGCCCGGTTTTTGCCAGAGTTCCAATCCTTATGGGGTGAAGTTAGGAATGTTTTGGGAGTTTAAGAGATGAAAA
>WUQU01000285.1 GCA_009889605.1 Candidatus Bathyarchaeota archaeon
AAAACCGTTAGTAAGGGCAGCCAAGTGCTTATTGAAGGCAGTGTTTTGGATATGTCGCCTGCTTAGCCTGGCTCTCCATGTGTCAGCAAAGAAAGCATGAGCACATGGATGGAATACTTGCATCTGCAAATGCCCATAGACGGGATATGGCATAACGAAACCATAACAGGCGTGCCAGTGAAACTCTGCGCCATCAAAGGCAACGACGTCATAGACTTGGGCACGGTTACCACTAATGGCTATTATGGCACGTTTAGCTTCGCCTGGGAACCCCCAGAAGAAGGCACCTACACCATCGTAGCAACATTCGAAGGCGACGAATCCTACGGCAGCTCAGCCGCAGCCACAGCCATAACCGTAGGCCCAGCACCCCCAACACCCGAATATCCAACACCAACAGACTACATGCCCATGCTAACAATACTGGCAGTAGCAGTTGTAATAGCCATAATTATAGTCGCAGTCCTAGTAGTCTACGACATCATCACCTTCAGAAAACTACACAAATAAACCCAAACCAAAAACAACCCACTCAATCCCTTTTATTTTTATTAAACGTTAAACATTAAAATGAAAATTTAAGAACTGGCAATAACCTAGCTTCTGTTCAATATTGCTGCGGCAAAAGCTGCACGGCGAAGCCCAAGGGAAAGCCGTAATAATCTCGCCAATCCAAATGGCAAGCAAAACTATTTTTAAAATTTTAGCCAATGTAGTTGAATTCGCATAAATATTATTAAAAAGCATTAGTTTAAATTCTAATTCAACATACAAAAAGCTCTATCTTTTTCAAATAATTTGTTACCAATACGTAGATTAATTATTTTTTTACATTGCAGCATATTATGTGCTTTTGATTATTTTATCATTCTTTTATCATTCCGTGGCCTATGAGTCTCCATCTTCCTGCAATTTTTCGGCTTAGGGCAACCCTTGAACCAGCCAATGCACACACGGGTCTTGTAAGCCTAAGAGTTGCCGTATCATTTTTGATCGCGATAACCTTTCCAACGCTTATTGAGGCGCCAACATGTAAAAGTAAAGTTTCATCTTTGCCTATGTTTTCAACTTTTGCAAGTTCTTTTGTTCCTACAACCCGTTCAAGAATATGCGTTTCCAAGTTTATTTCAGTTAAAACTGGCGGCAGCATATCTTTTTTCCCAACAATGTTTCCAGTTAACCCGTCAGCCTTTGAAAGGGAAGGATCCAGTAAAGTTCCAACGCCTATTAAGCCGCCGCAATGTGCTTCTTTAACGTTTCTCCCGCCTGCTTGTAGGCTTACAATTTCGCTGAAAAGCGGCTTGTAAACATTTTTCCCTTCTTCTTCTAGGCTTATTCCTGGGCGAATCTCTATTTCATCCTCAACAGCAAATTTTCCCTGCAAAATCGTGCCGCCGATGACGCCTCCTTCAAGCTTTTCAATGGGCGTACCTGGCTTGTTAATATCAAATGAACGAACCACATACATTAACGGCGGTTTGGTTTCATCTCTTTTAGGAGTCGGGATAAACTCTTCCATGGCTTGGATTAAAGCATCAATGTTTAACGCGCGTTGAGCTGAAACAGGAATTATCGGGGCGTTTTCAGCTATGGTTCCCTTAACAAAGTTTTTAATCTCTTCATAACTTTTGCGCGCTCTTTCCTCGCTGACAATATCTATCTTGTTCTGCACAATGACAATATTTTTAATCCCAATGATTTCCGCTGCAGCCAAATGCTCCCTAGTTTGCGGTTGAGGACATGACTCGTCGGCTGCAATAACAAGGATTGCACCATCCATTATGGCAGCCCCGGAAAGCATAGTTGCCATCAATGCTTCATGTCCCGGAGCATCCACAAAACTCACAGCTCTAACAAAATTAGTTTTTGAACCGCAGTTTGGGCAAACGGGTTCTTTTGAATAGTTTTTAGGCGGCTCGCATTTCGGGCATTTATAGACCGGCATGTCCGCATAGCCCAGTCTTATGGTTATTCCTCTTTTCAGTTCCTCGCTATGTCTTGAAGCCCAAACTCCAGTTAACGCCTGCACTAAAGTTGTTTTACCATGGTCAACATGTCCTATAGTTCCAATGTTGATTTCAGGCTGCTGCGGCAACAAACCTTTTTCACTCATTATTTTACCGCCTTTCAAGCTCTTAATAACTAACGTGCAAATTAAGCTTAATGCTTCTGCAAATTGAAATATCTTTTAAAAGTTTTACTCTAATGCGGCATGTTTGTAACAAAGATAATAGTCAGCTTTTTATTCAGTTTTTCCTTGTTCAACTTTAACGTCTTCCTTTTGTTCTTCTTCTGTCTTCTTTTATTTTGGTTTTTCAACTATTTTCATGTTAATTTGGACTATTTCGTCTGTTATCACGTTTCCACGAACTTTTTTCCTTCTTCTTTCCCCTCTTTTTTCCGGATTAAACCCCACGCCGCCACTTAAAACTACGCTTCTCCTTACACCTCCGTGAACATTTGGCCTCATGGGAAAACCGTCCTTGTCTGAGCCGCCTGTTATTTGCGCTTTGCAGCCTGGCAAACCCAGTACTGTTCCATCTATTATGTCGCCTATCTTTTTCCCAATCAACGGGATGGCGCGTGCTTCTTCTAGCTCAACTGTTTTTGAAGTTCCCGTTTCTGGATCTGACACTATTATCCTGAATTTAGCCATATCCCTCTACTTCCTGGTGGAGAGTATGAATTTTTAATCTCTAACTATTAAGGGTTATGAAAACCTTGTATAAAACTTTGATTTAGTCAAGCAAAAGTTTTAATCTGACAATTCAGTGGGTTTCGAGTTATGTGGCGGCTGGGATTCTTCTTCCACGAAATGGCGTTTGGGATACTTTCAATTTTTCTCCCCTTATATGTTGTGAGCATTGGCGGTTCTTTGCTTGACATAGGTGTGATGACTTCCACGGCTTTGTTTCTGGCAATTCCCGCATCTTTCTTTTGGGGTTACATTTGTGACAAAACAAAACGGTATAAACGTTACATCCTAATTTCATTTTTGTTTTCTTCCGCCTTACTTTACCTGTTCACCCTTGCAAACAGCATAAGCCTACTCATCGTCCTCTACCTGATTATGGCTGTCTTCCATGTCGCCCACGAAGCCCCCAAAAACGTTTTAATAGCTGAGCTTTACTCTAGGGAGGAATGGGAAAAAGCCTTCGCCCTTTACGAATGGTTTACAGAAATAGGCTGGCTTGTAGGGCTAATTTTAGGAACTTTTGTATCATTTGCGGGGTTTAACTCAAATACAACGCTTTTAATTTGCAGCAGCCTAAATTTTCTAGCTTTCATTCTCTCACTATTTTTGGTTGTAGATCCCATCCTTGTTTTTGAAAGAGGCTTAGTGGGCATAGAAAAAAGCGTAGACTTCACTTACAAAGGCATAACCATAGCCTCAAAAATTTTAGATGGATTTTCAACCTGTGAAAGCCTTACACGGGAAAATCTCTATGCTTTTTGCGGTGGGCTAGTTCTTTTCTCTCTGGCTACAAGCACATTGTTCACACCATTACCCATATTCTTCTCAAGTACTTTGCATCTCACCACAAGCATGGTGTTCGCTGTCTACGTTTTGAATTCAAGCGCAGGAGTTGTAGGATATTTTTTGGCCAGTAACAAGCTTGAACCGCAAGAAGAGAAAAAGCGTCTAAGAAAAACCGTTTTATTTAGAGGCATCTTGGCGTTTATGCTAACAGCCTTTGCTATAAGTGGCTTTCAAACAGCGTTTCTGGCTGCTTTGGTTTTGGCTTTGATGGGTTTTGCCTACGCTTTATATCACGTTTATGTTCTTTCCCTGTCTATGGAGCTTATACCTGCTGGGAAGGCGGGTTTATTTGATGTTCTTGTGAGTTTAGGCGGAGCAGGAGGAGCCTTTATAGGCCCCTTTACCGCTCAAACCTTTGGCTTTATACCGGTATTCTTCATGTCTGGTGTAACTTTCTTTTTGGCATATATCGCTTTCAAACTTTCATCCTAAACTGTTTTAAGGCGTGTGCTGCAGCATTGGTTTTTATTCTACGTGAACTCTGTGCACGTCTATGTCTTCCCTCATTTCAGGCGTTAACTCCAAGAACTCCCTAACCGACCTTTCTACATCTTTAGATTGTGTTATGTATCTCCCGACAACAATGATATCTGCGCCTTTTTCTAACGCTTCTTTTGCTGTTTCAGGGATTATTCCACCTGCTACGGCTATGAGGATTTTCTTGTCTTTGAAAGTTTCTCTGAGGTTCTTGATGAGTTCTAAACCGATGGTTCTTCCAGTTTCCTGATCTATTCCTCTGTGGATAACAACAATGTCTGGGGGTTCTTTTAGGGTTTTAAGTTTTTCAATTGGGTTTTCTACGTTAAGCATGTCGATTGCCGCGTATATTCCCAGCCTCTTTGCCTCGTAGATGAAGGCGTCAAGAGTTTCTGCAGGCGCTAGTCCCGCTGCGATAACTGCGTCAGCTGTTTCTTCGTAGGCTATGTCCACCTCGACTTTTCCGACATCAAGGGTTTTTAAATCCGCCAAAAAGAACACGTCTTTCGCCATTTCCCTTAACTCGCTTATCACCTTTGTTCCATATCGCTTTATAAGCGGTGTCCCTGCCTCCAATATTATTCTATCACTTCTTGGAATCTGGGCTATGATTCTCTTTGTTCTTTCAATGTGAGGTATGTCAAGCGAAATTTGCAAGTATGGCGGTCTCCATAAACGGGGCACTCTGAAACCCATCATCGGATGCTTTGCCCTATCTTTGTCGTAGAAAACTTTTTCCAACGATGGATACTTGGCCATAGCCCTTTTTAAAGCCAATTTCGTTGCACTATAATTGTAATGGTATATTTTGCGGTAGTCGCTTGCTTCTGGGTGGATAAAAACACTGCAAACCACCACCCAGTCATCAACTTTATCTTTTGGGATTATGCCTTCCTCAACAGCGTCTGCAATAGCCTTCGCAACAGCAGCTTGCGCTGGGCCGAAAACCTTGTTGGCATCTTCCAAATTCTTCACAGTTACCTTTGGCACAAGCAACGTATGCGGCTTAGGCGGGAGATTAGGCCTTATCACCGCCAAAAGAGGCGTATGCCCCATGGAAAGGTGAGCTAAACCATTTGCAAAAGCCTCTCCAACCGGCCCTTCTTTGTCGCCTATCAAAAGGTCTATATGGGCGACCTCGTTTCCTTCTCCGACAAGAGCCTCCCCTATTAAATAAGTGTATTTCTTAGAAGACTCGGCAGCCTCCGACAATCTTGCAACAGATAATCCTTCGACAACATCCTTGAAGTCGACATTAAACTCTTTAAGCCACGAATAAAGAGTATCTCTATGCACATTCAATAATTTGGCTGTGCCTGAAAGTGTAGGCTTAGCTAATCTTCCCAGCAAAATGCTGCGGGCCTCAGCCTCTTTTCTCGCAGCTTCTGTCAACATTTTTAGGAATTCTTCTCTTGTCTGAGGTTTTTTAAGGTTCTTTTCCGACATTAAATTACCACTCCATCTACAGTCTCTGCTCAAAGAATTATTTAAATGTGTCGGATAAACTGTAGGCTTTAGCCTGATAACCGACATTTTTGATAGAATTTTCTATTTCACTATTCGGTGCTTCAATAATCCGACATTTTAAGGACCGGTACAATTATTTTTGCCGTTAAGACTATTGGTGGAAGTGCCAATTACTTGCCTAGGAAGACTCCTTCGCTAGTAATTATTTGGCTGCGCCTACAATTTTTCCTGTCTTTTCTGATTGAAATACGCCTAAAAGTGAGCTTAAAATTGAAAAGTGCTCCGGGCGGGATTTGAACCCGCGTCTCCGGCTCGAAAGGCCGGAATACTTGACCGGGCTATACTACCGGAGCGCTAAAGCCTATTGGCGTCGTTGTGCAAAATATTTCTTTTTCTTTTAAACTTATTCTTTTAATGCTGTTTTTAAGCATTCCTCAAGCGGAGCCAGTATTGTATTTGCTTTGTTAAGCGTCGGCGCATAGTGGGCTGTTTTAGCAGAGTTCGTCATTATTGTTTTTATTCCAAGCTTGTCCGTCCATGTAACCACAGCGCAAGTGTCTGTTATGACTTTTGCTCCGCTTGCCTCTATTTTGTGCACATAACCTTTTGCCCTTTCTTTTATATGACGTGAAGTGCAAACCCAGAAATCGATGTTGTCTCTGATTTTTTTGCCATAGACGACATTTGCAATTTTTCGGATTTCGCTAAGCGAACAGTGGGGGCATCCGACAAAGACTAGGTCAGGTTTTGACGGAGACTCGGCGGTTGACAACTCCACAATTGTCTCAGTTATGTTTTTAGGTTCAACCGTGAATTTTTCAAGCCCTTCAGTTTTTGTTTCGTCTTCTTTATAGTGAAACATGTTAACCATGCCCGCAGAGCCAAGTGCAGCGCCCAACTGTTTCAAGTCTTCAGCCGTCGGGTTCTTTAAACCCTTTATTAGAGGTATTTTGTCTTCCAAGACTTTCCCTAAAAATATTCCAAGCGCACCATACTCAATTTCACTTTTTGGAGCTTCTTCAACTTGGACAAGGATGTTTGGCTTGCGGTTCACAGCCTTATGCATTCCACAGTCTGGAGTTTTACCGATAATCGCCGCTGCAAGCGCGCTTGGACCACCTTCACGGTTTGTCCACGCGCCTAAAACAGAGTTTGCATAAACCACCGCTGATGACTCTGCCCATGCGAGATGCGAATTTTTCTCGGTTTCTCTAATATAGTATGGCGTGCAAGTGTAAGTTTGCTTAAATCCCATCTTCTCAAAACTTCTGAGGATGTCTAACTGCCTTTCGAGTAACTGTTTAGGCAAGCGTTTTCTTAGATATTCTGGATCGAGGCTTTGAGGGTTTAAAGTTGCTTCAACCATTGTTTTCTCGTTGGCAGAGGCCAATGCTTCTAGAAAGTCTATGGGTGCTTCTCCAAGCGTTTTGTATGAAACTCCTGAAACATGTGCCGAACCTATTGGAATGAGCCTTTCTGCACCGAAAAGGTCGCCCAGCTTTACAAGGATTTTCATGCAGACCTGTTTCGCCCAGCCTAACTCGCCATTGTAAATGCGTTCTTCCTCTTTAGTTAAATACATAGCCCTAAACTTCCTTTTTTTCCAAAATTTTAATTATCCCCTTGTAGGCGTCGATTTCAACGATTTCGCCAGTTTTAATACTGCCTATGTCTATTTTGTCAATCATGGGTATGTTTGCTATGACTGCACCGACTACGATAACCGGATCCGCCTTCTCATTAACTATTGCTTTCGGCGCCAACTTGTTCTTGGCTAAAGCGTATAAAACATAACTGCCGACAGTTGAACCATGCCCATGTGGGAAACATAAAACCTTATCTGTTATGCATTCGCCGTAGATGTCAAGGTTTTTTCCGATCACTTTCCCAGTTTTTGGATCTATATCCCCTAGGAAGCTTATAGGTTTCGTGGAAACTAATGCTTCGGCTTTGCACGAGCCCTCAACTATTCCCCGTCCCTTCAACGTTATTTGCCCTGTCATTTTCATACACTTTAATAGGATATTTTTGCTGATGAAGGTATCTCACCTAATATTTCCATGGCGGCCTTACCCACTTTTTCCCTAGCGTTCTCATCGGTGTAAACCCGCAATATATTAATGAAACCCTTCAAAACATCGAAAATTCCAGAGATTTCGCTCAAGCGCTTCAACTCTTTTCTTCCTTCGCGGGTCTTATAGCATACTGGGATTTCCATGGGCTCCATAAACATCGAATGATGATAGGGCACTGAAGGCACAGTGGGAACATCTATCACTACGACGTTTGGGTCTACATTGGCTTTTTTAGCAATTTTCTCCTTTATCTGGTTGCGGAACTCTTCAGCGCTGAAAATGTTTGAAACTGTTTTATCTTTCACGTAGAACGTTTGTTCGTAGGCGCATTTGAGCATTCTTCGTCTTTCAAGGTTTCGGATTATCTGGCTGGATTTTTTGCAGTTCTTAAGCATGGTCCAAACAGTGTAGTCGTCCATGGCGAGATATTCTTCTGGAGTTTTGAATCTTGTTAGCCCTAGCTCTTCGTTAGCCTTTTCTAGGGCTGTTGCAAGCATTATTTGTGCGGCTCTTCCTACACGGTGGAAGTATATGCTCTTGAAGGATTCAATGCGGGCTATTATGAATGATTCTAGGGTTGATAGGGCCCCCATGTCTGCCGCCAAGTTTCCATCTAAAACGTCGAATGTGTGGATTAACCGGAAAACGTCTACAAAACCATACGCTGCGCCAGTGTGGTAAGTGTCTCTAACAACGAAGTCCAGTTTGTCAACATCTATAGAACTGCTTATTATCTGGTTTAGAAAAGCTTTCTCGTTTTTATGATGTTTGCCCACGGCAAGTTCTGCGATTTTCTCAGCGTCATATCCTAACTTGCTAACTGTGTCTCTTAACTCGCTGTTTCTAATTAGCCAAGAAGTCATGTCTTCATGGGTTTTATTAAGTTCCCTTGTCAGTAGATGCTCAAACACATGTGAGAAAGGCCCGTGCCCCACATCATGGAGCAAAGCTGCAATTCTAACCATTCCCGCTTCTTCTTCGTTAATAAACTGTGAAATGTTTGGGTTCTCCACAACCTTGCCCGCCAAATACATGACACCTACAGAATGTTCAAAACGGGTGTGGTTTGCCCCTGGATAAACGTACTCGGAACCCGCCAGTTGGCGTAATCTGCGCAGTCTCTGAACAGGGTAAGAGTCTATAATCTCCTTCTCTTCCTCAGTTATGTAAACATACCCGTAAACTGGATCCTTTATTTCACCCCAATAGGTTCTGGGCATAATGGTCTCTCCATCTTTCGCTAAATAATCATTATTAATGAATGTTCCCTCTTATAACATCTAATGCAAAACTTTGGAGGACTAGGCATTGGCGAAAGAAGGATTTTTCATCTGTGTTGAAGGCTTAGACGGTTGCGGAAAAACCACTCAAGCGAAGATTCTCGTTAATAGGCTAAAAAGGAAGGGCTATGACGCCGTATACACTGCGGAACCAAGCAGTGGAAGGATAGGGAAATTTATAAAAGAATATTGTTTGCATGGAGGCAAACGCCTTTCAAGTGTTGTTGAAGCCTTGCTTTTTGCCGCCGACCGTTTTGAACATGTGGAAAAAGAAGTAATCCCCGACTTGGAAAAGGGGAAAATCGTGGTTTCCGACCGTTATGTTTACTCTTCCCTGGCTTATCAAGGCGCAGCTGGTCTCGATTTGGGCTGGATTAAAATGGTAAATGAACATGCGTTAAAGCCAGATTTGGCGATTTTCATAGACGCCCAACCAGAAATTGTGATGCAAAGGTTAAAGCCTAAAAAATCGGTGATGGAAAACCTTGAAACTCAGCTAAAAGTTAGGGAAGTTTACCTCAAATTTGTTGAAAGCGGAGAGCTTGTGAAGGTGGATGGAAACAAATCCAAGCAGGAGGTCGCCGAAGAAATTTTCTCCCTTGTCATTCGCTCATTAGCAAAAACAAACATTTGAACGGGTTAAATTAATTTCAGAACTTTCTTTGAGAAGGATTCGTTTACTTTTTCGGCAATTAAATTGATGAGGTCTTCTGGCAGTACATGTCTAGGCCCCCTTTCATGGAAAACCCGCACTTCCATAGTGCCATCGCCAAACATTAAGCGAAGCATGTAATAGTCAAATTTTAACGGGTTTCTACCTTCGCCTTCTGTCTTGTAATACCTTATGGCGCAGAAAAGATCCATTAGCTGTAGAGGTTTTTTACGCATGCTTTCCAGCACTTTGTTTGTCTCCTCTACGTCTAAATAGTTAAAGCTGTCTCCTTCAGCTATCCCAAACTCAAATATTGCCGTGCACTGCGGTATTGATGGCTTCGAAAAAGCGTCTAAGCTTAAAGTTTCGCCGTTCATTTTGTGAAGAACTTGTATTAGGGTCTGCTGCAACCTCTTATTTGAGACTGATGTAGCGAAGCGTGCATAAAACTGCACGTATCTTGGAAAATTCTCGTAAAATCCAAGCATTAAATAGTCGCCTAAATTTTTTTGGTCTTCCTTATTTTTTCTAGGCTTTCCAATAGTCCAGAAAGGGTTGCCCCAAGCTTCTGTAGTTCATCCACATCTGTTTCCTGTTGCATCCTGTTTTGCACTTCTTGGATTTTAGCGAGCAAAGTGTTTTCAAGATTTTCAAGGGCAGCTACACTAGCTATTTTCGCTGCTTCGGCATCATCTTTGACAACTATAACTTTCTTTTCACACTTTGCACACCACAACTCGCCGCTTTTAAGTCTAAAAAGAGGTGATGCACATGCCGGGCAAGCAAGCTCTGTAAGGGTTAGCCCTTGACGCAGCAAATCCGCCATACGTTTAATAGTTTGCTCTTCATTATTTTCTTCTCTATGTGCCATTTTGGAACCCTAAAGTAAATAGGTATAAAAGCCTATATAACTTGATTATTTGGAATTAATGTGGTGGGCGCCATGGTTAGGAAGAAAAAGATGGAAGAATATGAGGAAAGAATGAAACAAGCTCTGGCTGTTCTGGCGGAAGTCTCAGAGGACACGACAACGCCGCGCAATATAAGGCGAGCTGCCAAAGACTCTATGGACGCGTTGCAGTCCACGGAATTCACTCCTGCGGTGAGAGCCTCAAACGCCATATCCTTGTTAGACGAAATTTTGCAAGATCCGAACATGCCACCCTATACAAGGGTTAAATTGTGGAACGTGATGAGCCTACTAGAAGCCATAAAAGACTAGCAAAGCGAAGGGTTAAAAACCAACACTTCTCCTTTTAAAGGGAGTATTTAGCTATTACAAGTGTTTCGCTGGTTGAGGTGAATAAGGTTGAAGATAGTGCATTATAGTGAAGTTGAAGCTAAAGATGCTGATGAAGGGGCCTCCAAACTAAAGGTTAGATGGCTTATTACAAAAGAAATGGGTGCTGAAAATTTTGCTATGAGGCTGTTTGAGATCGAACCTGGCGGCTTCAGTCCTTTCCACAGCCACCCGTGGGAACATGAAGTCTTCATTTTAGAGGGCAAAGGCGTGGTTATCGGCGCCGCTGAAGAGAGAAGCTTCAAACCCGGCGATACCATATTCATACCCCCTGACGAGAAACACCAGTTTAGAAATAATGGCAGCGAAACTTTGAAATTCCTCTGCCTCATACCTTACAAAAATAAGTAACTCCTTTCCACGGCCTAAGCTGAATACTTGTCTCCTTTTCAGATTATTTTAAACTTCACTGTTTTTATTGGAGCTTTAATTCGTTAAAAATATATGCTGGTTGGTGCATCTAGTTTTGGGCTTCAAAAGGAGTAAAGCACTTTGAAATACGACGTAATAATTGTTGGAGCAGGCCCAGCTGGCATATTCTTAGCCCTTGAAATCGTGGAGAAAACTGATCTCAAAGTTATGATAGTGGATAGGGGCCCAGACATAGAACATCGAAAATGTCCGGCAAGCCGAGGTTTTGAATGTATGCATTGTGAACCCTGCGGCGTGTTGTCCGGATGGGGCGGAGCCGGAGCCTTCAGTGATGGCAAACTAACTCTGTCCACGGAAGTTGGCGGTTGGCTAAACCAGTATGTTTCCGAAAAGGAACTCGTTGAACTGATAAATTACGTGGACAATATTTACATAAAATTTGGGGCCCCTCAGCATGTTTATGGAGGCGACATTGAAAAAGTAGAAGAAATAGAAAGGAAGGCGTCGTTAGCCGGGCTAAAGCTGGTTCAACAAAAAATCCGCCACATGGGCACGGAACGGTGCGCTCAGTCCCTCAGGAGAATGCGCCAAGAACTGGACGGCAAAGTCGACATAAAAATGAGGAAGGATGTTAAGGGACTGTTAGTGAAAAATAATGTTGTTGAAGGCGTTGAAACTGTTGAAGGCGAAAAATACTTTGGTAAATACGTGGTTGTGGCTCCTGGAAGAAGCGGCGCCGAATGGCTCCAGACAGAAGCCCAAACTTTAGGTTTAAAAACCCTTAACAACCCAGTGGACGTCGGCGTCAGAGTCGAAGTGTTAGCTTCAGTCATGGAGGATTTAACAAAAACCCTATACGAGCCTAAATTCATCTATTACTCAAAATTCTTCGACGATCAAGTTAGAACTTTCTGTGTCGCACCTTACGGCGAAGTAATATCAGAATCCTATAATGGAGTCTTAACCGTTAATGGGCAAAGTTATGCGGAGCGGAAGACAGAAAACACAAACTTTGCAATCCTTGTTAGGACTTCCTTCACAGAACCCTTTAAGGAACCTATAGCCTACGGAAAATACTTGGCGAGGCTTTCGAATCTTCTCAGCGGAGGCATACTCGTACAACGTTTAGGCGACTTAGAAGCGGGGCGCCGTTCAACACCCGACAGAATCGCCAGAAGCGTAGTAACCCCAACCTTCAAGAACGCCACCCCTGGAGATTTAAGCTTCGTTTTGCCTTACCGTTACCTCGCCAACATCAGAGAAATGCTGGAAGCCCTAGACAAAATAGCCCCCGGCATACACTCGAGAGACACCCTATTATATGGTGTGGAAGTGAAATTCTACTCTTCAAGACTAGAGCTAAGCAATGTGCTTGAAACAAAAATACACAACCTATTCACCATCGGCGACGGCGCTGGAGTAACCAGAGGCTTAATTCAAGCGTCAGCCTCAGGGGTCATTGTCGCGAGAGAAATAATCCGTCGGGAGAAAGGGAAGGCTGAAGAGGATGTCAATTGTTAAAGAGCTGAGTTGCTCCTATTGCGGTGCGCCAATATCTTTTAAACCTGGCGAAATTATCGCCACTTGCCGATACTGCGGCTACACCGTGGTGATAGAAACTGGAAAGGCCTTCATTTTTGAACATTCTATGCTGCTTAACAAGTATGATGGTGCCCAAATAGAAGAACATGTTAAAGAATGGATGCGTTCAGGATTTCTAAAGCCTCCCGACCTTGCCAGAAAAGCGAAAATCACCGAAAAAACCCTTATTTACTTGCCTTTCTGGGTCGTATCCGTTGATACTGAAAGCACCTATAAAGGAGTTTTTGAACGTATAAGCCCGCCGGTGATTAAGGATGGAAAAATAGCCAAGAAATATGATTGGCTTATTCTTGCAAGAAAAGCCGCCGACTTCCCAACAAGAGCGTATGATTTGCCCTTAGAGGGGAAGGTTCCCTACGATTTTAGAAAAATCGAGGGGTTTGCCAAGGTTCTAAACAGCGAAATAGACAAGGATGAAGCAGTGGCAATTGCAAAACAAGAAATTGAGGAACATCACCGTTATTTAGCCCAACAAGATGTCGACAGAATCATTGAAATAAAAAACGAGTTAAAATAAACCAAACAGTCTATCTGCACGCGCCTATATGGTTCATCAAATATGATTATAGAGGCAAAAATTACGTTTTGCTAATGGATGGCGCAACTGGCACAGTCATAAAAGGCGACATCCCCACAACAAAATTCGGAATATTCTAAGGCGATGTACAAGTTTTGGCTGGCAACTTTAAATGTTTTTTATCGCGTCTATGAATTATCTTTGGTAGAGGCTTGAAAAGGCAATGAGCGAAGAAATAATCGGTCGCGGCACATGGTATGATAAAATGGCTGTAGAAGTCATTGAAAGGGAAAAGAAACTCGGCAGAAGCTTGGACATGATAAGAACTGAAATGGGACTCGGGGCATCGGGCTTTCCACACATTGGAAGTTTAGGCGATGCTGCCCGTTCATATGCTGTGACCTTGGCTTTGCGAGAGCAAGGTTACCGT
>WUQU01000286.1 GCA_009889605.1 Candidatus Bathyarchaeota archaeon
AAAGAGTGGGTTGTTGTGTGATAATACACCCTCCATGAAACTTATGCTTGAGCCACAAAAAAATAACTTTAGCATTGAATTTTCATACTCATCAAGAAGAATCTGCAAAACAGATAGGATTTCTTCGTTATTCTCTGCAAGGTACTGAAATTCATCAAGGACGACTATAACTTTCTCCTTCGTAGAGAGAGTGAATAGCGATCTCAGAGCATCTTCCCACGTTTTGAAAGACACGTTCCCGATTTTGAGAAATGAGCCAAGGACTCTTGAAAATGTTTCGAGCTGTTCAGCTTTTGATACCTTGCGTGCCGTGTAATAAAACACCTTCTTGTCTTTTGTAACTTCTTTCAGCAACGCACTCTTTCCAACTCTTCTCCTACCGTATAGTATCACAACTTCGCGTTTGTTTGAGCTTATAAGGTTGTTGAGGAAATCCTTCTCTTCAAACCTGTTAATAAACATCTTTCATCACCTCTGCGGTTTGATATTATAATCGTGATTATACTAATCTAAATTAGTATAATAACGCTTAGTATATTATACCATAAATAAGCCGGCGACAATCTTGTGATATAATTTCAATAGACTGCTGTCGAGCCTGTCCAGAAATTGTCGAGCTTGTCGACGGTGTCGAGAAAGTTATCCGAACAGCAACATTCCCAGATTGGAGGCGGAAGGTTGTTTAGAAAAGTTTGTTTAGTTTGCTTTGTTGTTTTGATATCAATCGACACAATGCTCATTGGTCAAACGTACAAAGTGCGCTCGGCAGATGAGATAGAGAAAGTTATTGTGACCGATATTTTGAACTTTGAACCGACAACAGTTTTGTTAGCGTACGGGACGAATAATTCAACGATGCTCAAAGTCGTAGATTCGGTTATTAAGAGCATCGGTGAAAGTTTATTTTTGCAGCGATGGGAAGAGAATTCAGTTGAACAGCTCGGTACCGTAACAACGACTATCACGTACACTTACGTCGAAACACCCGCAGAGCGAAAGGCTGTAGATGATTTTATCCAGAAGAATATTTCAGCTATATTGAATGGTATAAGAGTGATACAAAGAAGGTCTTCATGATAAACGAATGGATGAAGCTGAATATCGAATACGATAGTTCGTAT
>WUQU01000287.1 GCA_009889605.1 Candidatus Bathyarchaeota archaeon
CTACCGTTAGTATCAACTTTTTAAACGCACTTTCATCTTTAGAACAGTGTTACTTGGTCAGTCTCCGGAAGTTCTTCCAAAACTCCGAGTCTCTTTAGCATTTCAATTTGTGCTTTTGTCACCTTTCCACGGTTCATTAGGTCTTCCACCGATGTAAACATCTTTATATCCCTTTGCTCAACTATCGATTTTGCAACATTGTCACCTATGCCGTGAATTTTGTTGAACGGGATTATCAAGCTCTTACCTTCGATTATAAATCTTGAGTGGTGGCTCTTCTTTAAATCCGGTTTTTTGAATTCAAATCCCCTCAGTAACATTTCAAGGGCTGCTTGGAGCACTTTTTCTTCGTTTTTCTCTTTTACGTCTTTCTTCATCATATTGTTTAGTTCTCTCAAACGTTCTTTTATGGCTCCCTTCCCTCTAAGTATGAATTCGGCGTCGAACTCATCTCCCTTTGTTGAGAAGAATGCTGCATAAAACGCAAGCGGATAGTGGACTTTAAAGTAGGCAATTCTGAACGCCATGCTCACATAAGCAACCGCATGTGCCTTCGGGAACAGGTACTTAATCTTTTTACAAGACTCAATGAACCAATCAGGTACGTCAAATTCTTTCATCAACTGGACTTCTTCATCTTTTAATCCTTTACCTTTTCTTACATTTTCCATTATCTTGAACGCGTTTGAAGGTGGTAACCCTTTATGAATCAAATAAATCATTATATCATCTCTACAAGATATGACTTCTGAAAGCGTCGCTGTTTTCTTTTCTATCAACGTTTGAGCATTGCCGAGCCAAACGTCAGTACCGTGAGAAAGCCCAGATATTCTCACAAGCTCGGCAAATGTCTTGGGTCTGGTATCTCTCAACATTCCCATGACGAAGTCCGTACCGAACTCAGGTATTCAGATTGTTCCAACGTCCGTTCCAAGCTCTTGAGCGTCTATCTTCAAAGCCTTAAGCGATGAGAATATGCTCATCGTCTGTTTGTCGTCCATTGGAATTTTCATTGGATCTACACCGCTGTATTCGTACAGGA
>WUQU01000288.1 GCA_009889605.1 Candidatus Bathyarchaeota archaeon
CTAATAATCGTAGGCGAAGTCCGCGGCGAAGAAGCCTACGTGCTTTTCCAAGCATTAGCCACAGGCCACGGAGGCCTATGCACATTGCACGCTGAAGATGTGGATACTGCCATAAAAAGGCTTACCCAGCCGCCCATGAACATTCCCACGTCAATAATTCCGCTGATGAACTGTGTAATAACGGTTAAACATGTCCGAACCCCTGTTTTTTCTAGAGTCTGAGCGAAGGCTTTCAAGTAGAAAATTCATTAGCATTGCAAAAATAAAAAGCCACGAGAGTTTTCCAAGAAGTTTTCAGCTGGAACCCGTCCACAGACACTTTCAAAGAAAACCTTTCCGAAAGTTATTTGCTGAACAAAATGGCTTCAAGCCTTGACATATCTGTTGAAAGGCTTATAGACGAGCTGGAATACCGCAAAAAACTCTTAGCCCACATGGTGGAACACAACATTCGCGATTATAAAAGCGTGAACAAAGTTCTTTCTCAGCAATCAGCAAATACTATAACAGCCCAGACTTTTCCAAAGAGAGTTTCTTGAACAAGGCGGATGGTGAAAAAGTGCAAGCACCCTTTAAAGGACCCAAAATTTTTAGGCAGATGCTAAGCCGCTTAGCTGAAGAAGATAACAATGGAATAAACCGTGAGCTTCCATTTGCCGCTTTGCTTTTCACCATATTGGCTGCAAGTGGTGTAACCCTCTACGAAAGCTGGAAAAAACTTTGCAGCATAGACCATCCGCCCAGATTCCAAAAAGAAGCAAAGGAAGTTGTTAGACAAGTTAAAGTGTTGGGGTACGATCCCTTAACGGTGATGCAGAAACGCGCTGAAAAGATGAATTCAAAAAACTATCGTGAATTCCTCTTAGGCTATGTTTCGGCGGTTAGAAGCGGTTAGAAGCGGTGGAAACATTGTAAATTACTTGAAAAGCAAGCTGCGTTAAATATTTGAAGTTCAAAGTGCTGACTCAATTCGTTCAATTGAAAGGCTTGGAACACTTGTGGAAGCTTACGCCGTAATGCTCATCGTAACCCTGCGCTTCTACATACTTTTCATAGTGTTCTCATCAACATCGGTTATGGAGCCCATGAAAGTTAATAACGCTCCCAGCATTCCAACCCCGCTGGTTGCTGTTCTGCTCTTTGTGGTCACCCCGC
>WUQU01000289.1 GCA_009889605.1 Candidatus Bathyarchaeota archaeon
ATAGACATCAGCAAAGAATACTGCTTAAGGGCAAAAGAAAGGCTCATAAAGGAGGCGAAGAGTGAAAATATAAAACTCATCTAAAATATCAACTCTTGTGACAGTGGTATGTAATTTTACTCCGCCGCGTTGTAAACATTTCAGCATATTAAAACAGGAATATGATAAAATAGTAAAATTTGATCATAATCAGTCTTATATAAATGCCTTATTAAAGTTTGATTCGATTGCCGAAGAAAAATTAAGGGACATTATACGACGCAAACAAAGTAAAGGGGTCGATCAAGCGTGGAAATCATGTAAGGGATATCTGTATGAGTATGCAGTATGCAAAACAATCGAATATATTTTCAATGTAATACCTGGTTTAAGTCAAAAACTTTCTGTGGTTCACGGCTCTATACTGGGACAAGATTATTCAGAATATAAAGATCAAATAACAATTAGAAATTGGACAGATATTATACCTGACGCAGATTTTGTTATTATAGATAACGAGGAGAAAATTGTGAAAGCTATTATATCATGTAAAACCAGTATTAGGGAAAGATTAACAGAGACAGCCTTTTGGAAAAGAGAACTTGTAAATAAGGAAATACAGTATATATTTATTACAACAGATAAAGACGATGAGATAAAGACGGACACAAATAGGTATATAGTCATGCACGTGATAGATTACACAATAATAACCGATGAAGAACAATTAAATAAAATAATAACACATTGGAGAGAAAGATATGGAAATAGAGAAGATTTCAACCAAATAATGAAAAAAATAGGCGGTATTAAAAAATTATGCGAACTTTTTTGCCAATATTCTGGTATGCAAATTTCGTCAGATGAGTGCTCTCGTTGTGGTAATATGTAAAAATTAATTCGAAAAAGGAATTGTTTCTGGTTACATTCTAACAACGGTTTTCGAATCGAACATTAATTATACTTGTGATATCGCGCGATAAAATTTATAAATTTATGCCACAAAACCATCATGCTCTTGCTAAAAGGATCGCTAGAGAATTTTCTTTATAGTCTCCATGATTACTTGGAAAGAAGAACTACTCTAATAAAACAATATAAACCCGGCACATTTTTATGGGGTGCGAAAAGAATTGATAACAGGATAAAAAAGGGTGTTGAAGTCTTTTTATATATTACAAAAAATCAATACAACGAGGGAGGGCTTGCACTATACGGAACGCTATTAGACGTGAAAGAACTTGGCGAAAAGTATTGGCCTCAAGGCGAATGGCTATATTTATTGCCAATTAAGGTAGAAAAAATTGCAAAAAGCATCACTGAGAACCCCTACGACCCGTCAAAGTGGCGTCTGCCTACGAGGTACGTCCTTGAGGAACTTGGTATTAAGATACTACCAGGTTTACAAACAATAAAGGTAGAAATGGCAGAGAAACTCAAGTCGTTGCTTAGTTAAGCGTATATGATAATAAAATTATTGAAAAAAGTCTCCGCTGTTTTATGTGATTTTCCGAATGGATAAAATAGTATATATTCTGGGAACTAAGTACTATATTATAATCTATATGAATTTATGACTTGTTTTAATTGCTTTAAGCTTTAATAGTAGATTTTAGGATATATAGCCGTAAGATCCGTGATGGTCTATGTTTGTGATGAATTTATCAGGTTGACGTTGATCTGTCGGCGTTTTTTGAACCCGCCGAGAAAGAACCCTTCAGGCAATTTGAGGCGTCAAGCCTTTTGTAGAGGATTGTGTTGGCGGCGTCCGCTGAGTTGAGGTCTGGGGCGTCTATTTGAGGAAGTGGCTGAGGAGCTGTAGATGAAGAACTAAAGCCGCGAGCCCAATCAGTAAACCGAGCAAATATCCTATGAGTGCAAAAACCCATTAACTAAAATCACCGCCGTGAAATTTAACGCCATTATTATTAGAAAAGGGGCGAGCAGAATAAAGTAGTCACGTAACCCTCTAGAGACCAAAAGCGGCGCCGCAAGCGTCGTCGCGATAATACCCTCTGTCCCAAGGTTAAAATGCGTTGTGATTAGCGCGCCGAGGTAGAAGGCGAGGATCGCGACGCGGGAGTCCCAGGGCTTGACTCCCAGGGCTTTATGCACATACAGCACCACATACGCCGTAAACAACGCTGTTAAAAAGGCGGCAAACATAAGCGCAGGGCCTAGCGTAATTAGAACGGCGACACCTATGCGGCTCGCGAGAAGCTGGGCGAAATGCGCGACGAAGGCCAGCGACATTAAGAATGTGGGCGCCGCGATGGCTCTCACGTGCCACGACGGCTCCTCGAAGCCGTTTATGGCGCTGGCCCTGGCGCGGTATATCGGGTGCGGGTCGAAAAGCCTTGAAAACCCCGATCTCGCGGGAATTTTAGACAGCGGGTCCCTCAACTTCTCCGAGTAGCCGTTGACCGCGGCGTAGTGATCCGCCTCCTTCTCAAGACCTTTAAACGTGGCGCTGATGAGCAATAAGCCGAACGCAAAGCCTATGGCAATTCCCACAAGGGAAAGCGCGGCGGGCGATCCCAGATAGGCGCTTAGGGTCTTTAGTATGTTATTATACGTGATGTAAAATGCGGCGAGCGCCACTGTGATAAACAGCACATGCCTATACGTTATGTGCCCCTACTCGTGTTTGAGGACGGCCTCTAGCTCCTCGCCGCTAAGCGCCTCCGCCAAGCTTCTGCTGACCACGACGGCGTTTAAGCCGGGCACCAGGGGCATACAGGCGTTGAGGATCTTGTTGCCCCCTCCCTCCGCGGAGCCCTCAGCCACGTAGTAGCCGCCTCTCTTGTCGAGCTTCCTCAATTCGCCCAGCACGTACCGCTTGAGGAGGTAGATCGACGCGGCGAAGATGGCCAAAGACAGCGGCGCCGAGACCTTTCCGCCAAATACCTCATATGCCATAACTATAAACGATATATTTACAATAAAATTTAGATAAAACCTTGGTACAAGAAGGAAAAATATAAAATCTTGTTTCCTATTATTAACTGACATCAGACCCACAAGGACTGCGGCTATCGCCACCCAGCCCCAAGGCGTTAATCTCGCGGCGATGCTTACTGCCGCCGTACCCAGCGTAATTCCCTTGAATGCGGCTAGAGAGGCGGAGCCTAAAGCGTAGCCAATAGCGAAGCTTCCCCACCGCAGAAGCTAAGGGAGCCCAATATTTAGTACCCATATCGCATTATATAGAGGCTGATTCGTAATCGATAGCGCTATTACAAATGCCATATACAACGCCGCGGTCCTGGCAATTTCTTTAAACGCTTTCATGCTATCAAAAACATGTTTAAAAGCTTTACTACACAGAAGATACGCTTATACTGCAAAGAAAGACCCATATCAAAGGCGGTGTAGAAGCCGCCGTGCTGAAGGCGCAGTCCGGGAGGGCGAAAAAAGGCGAAATGCACCTCCTCGCCGACCAGTTTGACGCCCTGCGCCGGTTCAAACCGCTAAAAGACGCCGTAGACCAGCGGGGAGGGGGAAACCGAAATAATTATTTACAACTCCTAACGAAAGCGCCATGGGC
>WUQU01000290.1 GCA_009889605.1 Candidatus Bathyarchaeota archaeon
TCGCTTAGAAGCCTTGCAACTTCGTTTCTGTTTAGGTAAACGTTGCCTTCAGCCAGTGGACGGTTTACAAGTTTCCAACTTTTATCCCGCAAATGAGCCGTGTTTTTCAAGTAATTCGTGAAATGAAGCTTGAAATCATAAATGGTTTCTTCTTCTACATTGGCCGTGATTTTCCATTGAAAGTTTTTTGCTATTGCCAAAATTTTTTCTTTAGGTTCAAGTTTTATATCCGCGTAAGCTTGTTTTGCTTCTGCTAGGGCGTATCTCTTTTTTATGAACTGGTTTTCTGTGGCTGCTGCCAACATTATTGCCGTTGGAAAGGACAGAATTTCTATTTCTTCGTTTTGGAGTTTTCTACTCACCAAGACATACAGTATAGCTTCTTCAACTCTTTCCTCGGCGCGTTCCAGAATTTTTGAGTATTCTGGGCTTGTTAAGTCTTCAATTTTTAAATCTAAGGATTTTACGTATTCCGCAGCTTCTTTTAGGAAGGGATATTTTGCCAAGTCGTTTTTTGTAAATTTTATAGTTGCAACTTGCATTTTTCCACTATGCAGTTTCAATTCTTGGAGCTAGGTAGAAAGTTAGTTTTCCCTCTTTTGCTTGTTGAAAGTCAAGTTTTATCGGCATGTCAGTTGAAAATTCCAGCGTTGCAATGTCGGATGTCGTGGATGAAGCCTTAATGATTTCTGAAAGATAGCTTAAGCTGAATGTTGCCTTTGATGGTTCTTTAACTTCCAAGTCTAGCAGTGCGTCGCTTCCTTTCTTTATCTCTATTGTTGCTCCCATAAGGTCACCCATCGCCTGAAAAACGAGTTTTTCAGCATCTGCTTCTATGCGTACATGGTCGCTTACTAGTTCAGCGTCTTCTATGGCTTGGCGCAGTCCCTCAGTTGTTGTTTTGGCCTTCACGTTAAACGTTATCTTTGGGGTCGGCACTTCCTCCTCTGAAGCTTCAAGAGTCGGCATAGTAAAGTTTCGAGTATACTTTCCAGTTATTTTCACTTGTAAGCGTCCTGGTTTCTCATCTAAAGCCAGTTCTACAACATCGTCTTTGCTTGCTCTTTTCAACAGCTTTAACAGTTCACCTATGTTTATGCACATTTTTGTCGGTTCTGTGCAGACATATTCCTCAAAAACCGTTTTTGGCCACTCGAAGTCTATCATGGCTACACGGGATGGATCCATTGCCCTAAGTTTCAAGCTTTCCGGTGTTATTTGAAAGGTAGCCTCATCTACGAGAATGGATATGGCTGTTGCCATGTCCCTTAGGAGTTTGGCGTCCGCAACTTTAAGTTTAAACATACTTTTCCCTTCTAATGGGTAATGTTTTACATGTTATAAAACTTTATATACTTAAATATGATGCTGAATTAAATGATTTTAAAGTGGGAGGTGTTCAACTGTATTCTCGGAAAGTATATCCGCATTTTGTGCAACGCAAAAATTGGGTTGAGGATTCGTCAGCGCCTCGTGTTTGCACCTGCCAAACATAAGCTACGTTATTTCCACATTTTGGGCACTCAATCCTAACTGTTGGCAGAGTTCGCAGTTTTTGTTCTTCTTTGCTGATTACCGCTACGAGTTGTTGAGGGTTATGCTGTATTACTTTTGCGACTTTAGGAGCAGTCTTTTCACTTGCTACTTGTTTTTTATAGCCGCATTTTGGGCAACTTAGGGTGAGAGATTCCTTCTCGCATTTACCTTTTTTAGGTACAAGACGAGTACCGCATTTTGGACAAAATTCCATTATTTTTATACTCCGCTCTTCGTTTGTTTTCCCTTATCACGGTGTCTTTTAAACTTTTTCTTATAGTAATTAAGATTTTTGCTTTAAGTTGTTAAGTCCGGATGCAATTAGGTGTGCTACACGCAGCGCCTCGGGTATGTTGCTTCTAGTAGATGTCAACTGCACAATTTTCCTCGCGTCTTCCTCGCAGATTCCGGATATTTGCATGTAAACTTTATCTTTTTTATTTCTAACAAGCACTTCAAGCACTTCCCCCGCACTTAGAACAGCCTTCCATCGTTCTTCACTTTTTGGAAGATTTTTTAAGGCTTCATGAATCTTGTTAAAGTCTGGCTTTTCACGGGTCACCGCTATTACGGGCAGTTCTGTTTTAGCATTAAGTCTTTTGATATCTACAACGTTGAATCCTGCAAATGTTATGCCGTCAAGCATTATAACTCTCAACTGTTCGTAGTGGGGGGAATTTAAAACCATAGAAGCTATTTTATTTGTGGCTTCAACTCCGTCAACTCTAACTTTAGTGCGCATAACACCGTCAAGCCAGTATCCTCCGCGAAAAACAACTCCTACAATAGGCACAAACCCCCGGTTACGCGGTTTAAAGGCTCCATCATCAACTCCCAGAACGCGGATTTCAGGCTTAATCACGTGAAACTTTTTGCAAGCCAAAACCTTTCCCTCAAACACAACAAAAGAACATAGGGGTAAAGTTGTTATAAGTTTTAACTAAAAGCCTCTAAATGCCAAGAAGGAAAATTTAAAACTTAAACCAGTATAGAAAATCACCGTGAACAAAATGAATAAGATGGAAGCAGCTAGTGCATTTTTAATTGCCTTAGGAGCTTTACTGATAATCCACCACATTATTTTTTGGCAGAGACCCTTCGACGTGGGCGACATGTTGCACCACGAATTCTTTGAAGCTATTTTCTTCACCGCGGGTATAACGCTGCTGATAGCAACCCGCTTCAATAAACCACGAAGGATTGAAAATGAACAGCATAATCCTTAACGGAACCATAATCACCATGCTGGAAAACCAAGTAATACGCGACGGAGCAGTTGCCATCGAAAACAACACTATAATCGATGTTGGAAAAACCAGCGAAATAAAAAGAAAGTATAGCCACGGTTATGAAAAAATAGACGCCAAAGGCAAAATCGTCTTACCTGGACTTGTCAATACACACCAACATGCAGCCATGAGTCTACTTAGAGGCTATGCAGACGATTTACCCCTTCAAGAATGGCTTGAAAAATGGATATGGCCCATAGAAGGACACATGACTGCCAGCGACATCTATGCAGGCGCCTTGCTAACCGCAGCCGAATCCATTATAGGCGGCACCACAACAGTCAACACCATGTACCATTACACAGCAGAAGAAAACGAGGCGAAAGCTTTCGCAGACGCTGGCCTCAGAGGAGTCGTTGGCCATGTTTGCTTTTCATGGCGAAAAAAGGATGATAGGAAAGCCTTAGAAGATTTAGCTAAAAATTGGCACAATCAGAAAAATGGGCTTATTCGTGTGAGTATAGATCCCCATGCGCCTTATACTGTTGACCCAGATTACATGAAAGAATTAAAAGAAATTCAAACCGAACTTAACAATAAATATGGTGAAAAGGCACCGATAATTTGGCATATTCATGTAGCAGAAACAAGCGACGAACCGGAGAAAATTAAGAAGGCTTTTAACGTGCAATTAAAGGGAGGCATAATAGAGTATCTAGACTCTTTAGGCGTTTTAGACAAGAATGTCATCGCGGCACACTGCGTTGCCTTAACAGAAAAAGATATAGTCACCATGAAAAGTAGAAATGTTAAGGCTTCTCATAATCCTATTTCAAATCTTAAGCTTGCTTCTGGAATTAGTCCTGTTCCCAAAATGTTGGAGCAGGGTGTGACTGTTTCCCTAGGCACAGACAGCCCATGTTCGAATAATACGGCAGACATGTTTGAAGTAATGAAAACTGCAGCTCTACTACATAAGGGAGTGAATAGAAATCCCACGTTAATGGCCGCGCAGAAAGTTTTGAGCATGGCAACTTTAGACGGGGCAAAGGCGCTTTCTTGGGAAAAAGAGATAGGCTCAATAGAGGTTGGCAAAAAGGCAGATATAATTATAGTTAATTTTGCAAAGCCGCATCTCTGCCCAGTCTACAATGAAGTAAGCCATCTGGTTTACGCGGCAAAGTCGGCAGATGTTGAAACTGTAATGATCAACGGCGAAATAGTTATGGAAAACAGAAAATTAAAGAAAATAGACCTGGAAAAAGTTATGGAAACTGCGGAAAAAGCCAAAAACCGCCTTTTGGAACGAATTAAGAGTAACATTAAATAGCTATGCAGCGAAATTGGCATGGAAGGAAGTGAATCTGGTGGAAAGTTTCAAGGTTAAAGATGAAAGTTTAGCCTCTAAGGGAACCTTGCAAATAGAATGGGCATCTAAACATATGCCAGTTTTAAACCAAATTAAAAAGAGGTTCAGCGAAGAAAAGCCTTTAAAAAATGTGACTGTGGGCGCATGCCTGCACGTGACAAAAGAAACCGCCGTTTTGATTGAAGCTTTACTGGCTGGTGGCGCCGAAATCGCGCTTTGCGGTTCAAACCCTCTCTCAACACAAGATGATGTTGCCGCAGCTTTAGCTGAGAAGGGCGTGCATGTTTTTGCATGGCGAGGGCAAACAACAGAAGAATATTACTGGTGCATAGAAAAAGTATTGGACTATAAGCCAACTGTAACACTTGACGACGGAGCAGACCTAGTAAGCACAATACACAGCAAAAGAACCGAGGTACTGCCGAATACTAAAGGAGGCACAGAAGAAACAACAACAGGCGTTTTAAGGCTTAGAGCCATGGAAAAGACAGGAGCCCTTAAATACGCAATAATAGCCGTTAACGACGCTTACACAAAATACCTCTTTGACAACCGTTATGGAACCGGCCAAAGCACCATAGACGGCATATTAAGAGCAACAAACATCCTTTTGGCTGGCAAGAATTTTGTTGTATGCGGCTACGGCTGGTGCGGCAGAGGAGTGGCTATGAGAGCAAAAGGAATGGGTGCAAATGTGATAATAACCGAAGTGAACCCTTTAAGAGCCCTTGAAGCCGTTATGGACGGCTTCCGCGTAATGCCTATAAATGAAGCTGCAGCAATAGGCGACATCTTCGTAACAACAACCGGCGACATAAACGTGATAAGAGCAGAACACATGCACAAAATGAAAGACGGAGCAATCCTAGCTAACAGCGGCCACTTCAATGTGGAAATAAACATAAAAAACCTGGAAGACCTTGCAGTTTCGAGAAAAACCTTGAGAAGCAACCTAGAAGAATTCACGTTAAAAGATGGCAGAAAGCTATATCTTCTGGCCGAGGGAAGACTCGTGAACCTCGCGGCTGCTGAAGGACACCCCTCAGAAGTTATGGATATGTCATTTGCAAATCAAGCCTTAAGCGTGGAATACCTTATAAAAACTGAGAAAATGCCTCCCAAGGTGTACACTGTGCCAAAGGAAATCGATGAAACAGTCGCACAGCTAAAGCTTGAAGCCATGGGAATAAAAATAGACGCCCTAACAGAAGAACAGAAAAAATACTTGGCAACATGGGAAATGGGAACAATATAACATCACAGCCAAAAATACGGTAAACTTTAAAAGGAGAATGTAGTAACATGGCTTATGCGTGGTGATGTATAAATGGTTAGTAAGGATCAATCCATAGGTGGAGTGATATTCATTGCGTGTCTCTTGGTGGCTGTCTTTTATGTGGTGACGTTGTTCTATCCTCAGTGGATGGTGGACTTGGGCTGGGCTAAAGACACTGGTGCTATTCAGTTCTGGATTGTGGCAGTTCCAGTGTTCATAGCGTTCATAGCGGTTATGGCTATTGGCGCGTGGATAGGCTGGACCATGGCGACAACACCTCCGCCAAAACCCATAGAAGAAATCACAAGCGAAATTGAAGAGGAAAAGAAAGAAGAGAAAGAGACCGCCGAAGAAACTGTAGAGGAGAAAAAACCTGAAAAGAAAACAAAAGGCGAAAAGTAACCAGCACTATACACACAACATTTTAAAGAGAAAATGCAATGAGACATGGACGGCTACTGATACACCACATATTACCATAATTATTTTTGGAGAAATAAAAGTAAAAGAAGCTTCCCCCCCTTTTGTTGAATCTCATATTCCGTAATTTCTCTTGTTTCCGAGTCAATGCGCAAAAGGGCAGTGGACTTTTTCATTTCCACTTCAACCGTGTAAATTCCACCCTCTAACGCGACCCTTTTTGGCTTTAGACTTCCTTTATGCCCAATTCTTTTGAGGTAACTTGTAGCTCCACCTGTAACCCTCTCCGCATTCAACTTTTCCTGCGGATCCCCTGAGCCTACAACACCTGCTGGGTCTTTTTCTAACGCTACAGCTGACAATTATAAGGTCTCCTACCCA
>WUQU01000291.1 GCA_009889605.1 Candidatus Bathyarchaeota archaeon
AATGGATAAAGGTGATAGGTGAGTTTGTTCATTATAGTTCGCTCATACTTTATCCACATCTGCTTTACCTCCCTTTGCTTTACAATCTACCTAATCTATAGCATTATAATAGAGTGGGTATATTTAGAGAAATATTCCACTTACGGAATATATGGAGTATGGTAAAGACAAAGGAGAAAATTAAAAGGAATTCAATATGGAAAAGTCTAAAACAATAACAGACCAAATACAGACACTTCTCAAGCAAGGAAAAAAGCCAAAAGAGATAATTAGTCTTGGCTTTGCTAAATCAACAGTATATCAGCTAGCCAAAAAATTCAAATCCACTGAACCTATAGAGATAAAAGAAATAAAGGAGGCTATATCCCACATCTGGTTTTTTCTTGTAGAAATGCTGGTAGAAGAACTGCCCCGTTGCCTCTTTTTAAAGACCCTTATCAGTGATGATGGACTAAAATGGAGAGACTTAGAATTAGAAGAGGATTTTGATGCGCCACCATCTAAATATATGGTTATTGTGTGCACCAGCTCACATCCGCCAGCATCTCTTAAGGAATGCCGCCACGATATTCACTTTGATTTCTCCGACAACACCATAGCTGAGATACACTTCACCTTTAACCCACATAGGTTGAAGTTTAATGGGAGATGGTGCTGGACTATAAATTACTTCTTCTGTCCAGGAAGGAATTGTTTTACACCTTCAGAATAGGGATTATAAAAACCTCAGGCTAAGCGCAGGTATATCACAAAAAAGCATTTTGCGATACACAAAAGATAATTATATTTAGTGCTTAATTTTCAATACCATTAACCGTTAGAAATGAAGTGATATAATGGGGGCTAAAAGGATAGGGAGGAGAAATAAAAGTTAATGGAAGATAGGCTTTTAACGAGAAAAGAAGCAGCTGAGTTTTTGAGATGTAGCGTTATTCATCTCCACCGTTTAACAAAGTGTGGAGAGATTTCTTGTATAAAGAGGGGCAAATATATACGTTATAGAATAAGGGACCTTTTGGCTTTTCTTGATAAATACACAACAAGGAAGGAGAATTAAATGAGGGCAGCAATTTATGCGAGGGTAAGCACAGATGAACAGACACATAACTTCAGTATTGAAAATCAATTAGAAAGGCTACGTCAATATTGTAAAGAGCGCAGTTGGAGGATAGTAAAAGAATATGTTGATGCTGGTTATTCTGGAAGGACTATTCAAAGACCAGCATTTATGGAACTAATAAAAGATGCTAAACAAAAGCTTTTTGATTTAGTCATAGTATATAAACTTGACCGCCTCTTTAGAAGCGCTCGTCATTTATATAACACCTTAGCTGAATGGGAGGAATTAGGCATTTCCCTTGTCTCAGCCACTGAACCTTTTGATACCAGCACTGCTATGGGCAAGGCTTATCTGGGAATGGCTTCTACCTTTGCCGAATGGGAGGCTAATACCTTTGCTGAAAGAAGTTATGACGGTATTAGAAAGGCGGTGGAAAAAGGTCGTTATTCCGGTGGCATCATACCTTTCGGCTATAAATTTAATCCGCAAAGCAAAGAATTAGAAATTGAGGAGAATGAAGCCTCAATAGTTAAGATGATGTATTATTGGCTCAATGAAGAAAGGTTAAGTTGTTATGCTATAGCCTTAAGGCTTAATGCTATGGGAATTCCTACAAGATATAAAAAGGACGGGAGAGGGATACGAGGTAAAGAGACAGCTGGTATATGGAGAAGTAGCAGAGTTTATAACTTGCTACGAAATGCGATTTAGAAAGGAGTTCTCATTTATGGAAAGAGAAGCAAGAAGGCTAAAAAGGGATTAATATTTGGCAAGTGTCCTGCTATAGTGGATGAAGCAACTTGGGAAAAGGCTCAAAGAAGGCTTAAAGAGAATAATCTTTGGGCTGATAGGAATTCCAAAAGGCAGTATCTACTGCGAGGCTTTATAACTTGTGATATTTGTGGTCATCATTATGTTGGGACAGTCTGCCATTCAACTCGGAATGGGGAATTAAGATATTACAAATGCGATAGAAAGCACCAATGCCGTAATTTGCTTTCAGGCAAATGCCATAGCCCTACAATTAGAGCAGATTGGCTTGAGGAGATAATTTGGGGAGATATTTCTGAATTTATCCAAAAGCCTGAAGTGGTAAGAAAGGCTTTAGAGGCTAAACTCTCTGAATTTACTCTAAACTATGATGAGGAACTATCCAGAGTGGAAAAGAGGATAGGAGAATTGATTGAAGCTGAAAGAAGACTTCTGCGACTTTACGCTGACCCCCGCTCTAACTTCTCAAGGGAGGCTTTAGACGCTGAGATAAAGTTTATTGCTACCTCAAGGGAAATCGCTTTAAAATGGAAAAAGGAAATACAGGAAGCTAAAGAACAAAAGGAATGGGAGAAAAGGAAGTTAGAGGAAGTTGAAAACCTGTTACATAGGCTTAAGGAGAGGATTAAAGAAGCGACCTTTGAAGAGAAGCGATATGCTATTGAAGCCTTGCTTCAAGAAATCAGAATAGGAAGGAATGATGATGGTCTTCCTATAGTCAAGATTATCTACGCTTTTGAAGGACAAGATTATGTGGGATTACATTCCACACGAATGCCCGTGCGGATATTTCGGCGACCCAGTAAAACAATGCACATGTTCCCCAAGCCTCATTTCTCGGTATCAAAAAAGGATCAGTGGTCCCTTGCTTGACA
>WUQU01000292.1 GCA_009889605.1 Candidatus Bathyarchaeota archaeon
CGTCACCTTGTACAAGCCTTCTAACTTTCCCTCTTCTTCAAGTCGTCTGAAATCATCAATTTCTGGTATCCTTTCTGTAAGGATACCTTCAAATGCTTTTTTCAACTCACTATGTACTAGCGGGAATTTTATATATCCGTACATCATCACCTCATTCATCAGTGATTCGTTATTTGATGGGATTCTTATTGCAGGAGTACTTTCAATCAGATTTCGTATCTCATCTCTATGTTTTGAATAGTAAATCAAGTACAACAGGTAATTGTCGTACGTGTAGTGCGCATTGTTGAGCAAATTCATAGTTTTCTTATCCATCAGGCTCATCAAAACTTCCCAAAAACTGCCCGGTGTTTCGTGGTATGGCTGGAATAAGTCTTCCATATAGTGCAAAGCGTACGATAAGAACCTCAACCCCCAGTAGCTATCATTTTTTGAAAACGCTTCCTGTGACATATTAACAAAATAAAGAAAAGACTTATCTCCTTCGAAAGCCTCGATAATTCCGAGTTTATACCTCATGTGTCTTACGCCTTGGCTGTTGCCTATAAGTGCTTGGAGTGGTGAAAGGTTGAGTCCTTCATCCATTCCGAAATCCGGAAATTGCGCATAAATTGTCAAAATCTGCCACACTGGAAGTTTTCCATCAACAGGTGCTGGATCTGATGGAAACTTTCCATCACCGAGCGGGTCGAAAAACTTCCTTTGACCTGCAAAATCATCGGTGTAATAAAACTTCGTATTATAAACCCGAGATTCGTTATATGTGTATGGTTTTATCTCTATTAGCTTATCCATGTTAAAATTAAGTGACTTAACAACCAAGTAAGTATATGCCTCATGTCCGCTCCAACCAAAGATTTTAACAACAAGTGTCAGAAACAAAACTACCAAAATACCCTTCTTTCCCATCCTATCCCACCACCTTTCATTCCTTTAATCTGTTTAATTTGACTCTTCTGTTCCAAAGAAATACACGAGCATCTCAGGAAGTCTTCTTGCCCAAGCGCCTTCTGAATGTGTTCCCCCTCTGTCTTCGATGTACAACACTTCCGAGTTATCTTTCTTATCCAATATCTTGAAAAGTTCCCTTGCGTTGTTCAGATGCACTTCTGGATTCTGCCCTTCTGCACTTCCCATGTCAACATAGAACTTCGTTGGATAATTTACTTTCTCAGATTTTACAAATTCTATCAATGCTTTATTAGCAAACCAAATGGAAGGACTCATCGCTCCAATTTTTGAAAAGACGCCGTTGTATTTTATCCCGATGTACAGAGAAATCAAACCGCCCATCGACGAACCGAGTATCGCTGTGTTTTCTCTGTCTGAAAGTGTTCTGAAATTGACATCGATGTATGGCTTCAGCGTATTAACTATGAACTGAGCGTACGAATCTCCTTTGCCTCCACCGTAGTTTGAGTCAACCCATGGGGAATACTCATTAATCCTATCAGCTCCGGTGTTGTATATGCCAACGATGATAATCGGCTTAATTGCACCGTTTTTGATTAATTCTTCAGCACTTTCGTCCGCTTTCCACTCAACACCTGCGAAAGACGTTGACTCATCGAATATATTTTGCCCGTCGTGCATGTACAAAACCGGATAACGATTATCTGATATTTCATAATCTGGTGGCAAGTAGATGATTATATCTCTCTTATTCCCAAGTTCAGGAGAATAAAAATCCTTAATCAGCTTGATATTTCCAGTATAAGTCTTTCTCAACGCTGCTTGTTGCTTTTCCACAAAATCCCTCCAGTGCAGAACAGTTATCTTTACTTCCATGTCTTTATCTACATCCAACACCCTATTAGGTATCTCCGCACCCTTTACACCCTTCTCGACAGTCTCCCAAGAACCGCGAGTGACTTTGAATTCCACCTTGCCAGATAAATCCAAAACCTTCTTGTACACAAATCCGTCTCTAACGCACTTGTAGTTCTCATCTTTTGGATTCCAGTTATTGAACGTTCCAGCCAGATAAATCTCAGCATCGTCTGGTGTGTATATTGGCACTTCGATGATGAATGTGACTTTGTAGGCAAGAGCACTTCTTAGAAACATCAAGAACACGATGAATATCACGACCTTCTTTAACATAACCTTCCCCCCTTCTATTTTCTAGAACAATTATAGCACATTACAATGAAGTTTTAGTATTGATTCCTGCTACCAGTTAAGAGACCAAAAAAGGTTCTACTAATATTCCTCATTTTTCTGCCGATAAATAAAGTGAAATTATACCTGAAAAGCGAGGCGAACTATATGCGCATCGATGACTACAACGTCGAGTTGTCATCTGAAAACCTTGCGATAAATTACTCAAAGTTCTCAAGTAAGATAAGAAAATACCACGTTCCAGAAAAGGTAGTAATCGAGATTAGCGAAAAGAAGCCGCAAATTGATGACAAGCATTTGCAAAAGATAAAACTGCTCAAAATAATGCTCGAAAAACTCACAGGCAAGAAGCTGAAGATATACATACCTGATGATAAGCAGTACGAAATAAGCATCAGAAAAGAAGGCGGGCAGGATATCGTCGAATACGAAAACGAAGAGGAGTACCTAAATGTTCAGTACTCC
>WUQU01000293.1 GCA_009889605.1 Candidatus Bathyarchaeota archaeon
ATGTTGCAGTACCTTCGTTTACTTTGTCAAGGTAGTAAACTTCAAGACCTGGAACTGCTGGGAATGTGAGTTTGAGAGAATCTTCAAAATCGGATTTAAATGGATCTTTAAAAGGTTTATTTGTGGCATTATAATCTTTACCTGTGAAGTAGTCGCTCACAAACATTTTGCCTGTTGAATAAAGTGCTCCAAAGTATGGTGTTGAAAATGTTATTGAACTGAGAGTAAGTGTAACTCCACTGAACGGTGTATAGGTAATTCCGAATGTTGCTCTTGCTTGCGTGTCTGATGTTGGTGAAAGTGAAAGACTTGCTGAAACATCTGATAGAGCTCCATTAAAGCTTACCCCATCCTTATCAGCCGTCAATGTGAAAGTAACTGTACCGGTATACTTTACGTTTGGTCCGAGTGTGAATGGTTTTTCTGCTGCGAAGATGCTAACTACCATGAGAAGCGCTACACGTACCGTAAAAAGCTTTTTCATAACCTTTCTCCCTCCTCCTGTGAGTTTAGGCTTTCTGCCCCTTTTTGTTTCTCTTTAGAAAACTTCTAAGTTTATAAATAAGGAATATCAAATATACCTTAAAATGCTTCTTGCCATCCCCCCTTTTTTTTGCATAGTAAATTAAAAAGGGTATTCCTAAAGCGATTAATTAGAACCATCCGAAAGCTTTACCTAATGCAATTATTCCAATTACAAGCCCGCTTACACCTGTGACGACTCCCCATGTTGCGAGTTGTCTTGTTTGTTCAAGCTCTTCTTTTGTTGCCAATTTGTTGCTGACTTCTTGCCTAAGTTCTTCGACTTCGCTCTTGTCTGCCTTCACTTCTTCTACAACTTGCGTTAAGCTGACGAGTTGATTCTCTACTAAGTTAAGCCTATCATCGTGGTTAGCTACAAGTTCTTCGAGTGCTTCGATTCTGGTTGCCAAGTCGTCAACTCGGACGTCCACATAGGATGTAAGTCTGTCCTCAAGCGATTTTAAATCTTCTGAAAGTCCGTAAACCATGTCCCTGATCGCTGGTAAACCTGTGTCTATTGTACTCTGTATGTTTAGAACTTTTGTTTCAAGTTCGTCAATTCTTGCCGAGATTTCTTCTTTGCTCATTGTAAATTCCTCTTGTTGCCCGAGTATTGCATCTGACAGTGTTGCATAGTTGTTTGCTATTGTCTCTTCAAGTTCTGCAGCTTTAGCGTTGAGTACTTCGATAGCAGAGGTGTTTTCTTCCAGTTTTGCGTTAATGTCATCTATAGACTTTTGCAACACTTCATCCTGACTTGTGACTTTCTTATCCAAATCCGCTATCTGTTTTCTCAGCAAGTAGTCAACATCGCCAAGCTGCGCCGCTAATCCGTTTAATATCTCGTTCATAGCCGCAACATCGTTTTTGAGCTCTGCAAGGTTGATCTCCGACTTTTGTCCTTCTTCATCTTCGTATGTGAATTTGTCTTGAATTGAATTTACCAAATCGTAGAGCTTTACTATGTCTTGATCGTGTAAGTCGAGAACAAGTTTCATATCTTGAATCGTCACTTCAAGCTCTGCTTTGAATTCTTCAATCATCGCTTGAAGTTCGTCAAGTGAACTTACGTCTGCTTTCGTTTGGAGCGTGTCGTAAATCATGTTTGTGTATTCTTCTAAAAGCTCAATTCTATTTGCCAGAGTTGATATTTTTTCGTCTGTATCTGCTGCAAGTTTGTTTACTTTATCAGATATGATCTGCTCAACATAATCAAGAGTTCTTACAAGGAAAATAGCTATCTGGTATCTTGTTATAGATTCATCACCGCGGTATGTCCCGTCAGGAAAACCTGTAACAATACCGATTTCTTCAAGCTTTTGAACATAGCTTTCTGCCCAATGACCTTTAGGTATATCTCTGAAAGCTGCCATGGAAAGTGTGACGAGAAGTAACACTGTAAGTAACGTGAGAAGCTTTTTCATCTTTATACCCCCTTTGTTATAGAATTTACTTCCATTATATACGAATAAACAGCAATAAAAATGTACCGGTAGGAAGTTATTTACAAATTCAGCATCGATATTATACCACAAATTATTAAGCAATGCAAATTTTTCAATGATTTTTTCCAAAGAAA
>WUQU01000294.1 GCA_009889605.1 Candidatus Bathyarchaeota archaeon
CCAAGTGGGCAAAAAGTACGAGAACACCTGTAAAGACAAGGCAACCAATCGCAAGTGGAGTATCTTGCGATGTTGTAGCTTCAAGTAACGTAAGTCCCATACCTTTCCAAGAGAACATCGTTTCTGTGATAACTCCACCGCTCACGGTTGATGCAAGACCTATCACAAAGCTCGTCATGAGAGGTAATAGTGCCGTTCTTGCTGCATGTTTATCTCTAATAACTTTGTCCGGCAAACCTTTAGCACGGGCTGTCGTTATGTAATCTTCTTTAATGACCTCGAGCATTGTGTCTCTCATAACCAACATATCACCGGCAAAGTGTAGTGTAACAAGTGCGATGACTGGAAGTGCAAGATGGTAAACTATGTCGAGTGCGTAAGTTCCCATTTTGTTAGTTGCCCAATACAGAATCGCAAGAACAATACCTGATACAACAAAAGACCATATTGCTGTTTTCTTAGCCTTTATAGTTTTTAATTTAGAAGCAACAGAAACACCGATTATCCACATTACTAACAAGAAGAGTTCAGTCCACAAAAGCTTCAAGAATACGTCTTGAGCACTGAAAGGAGCATCAAACCATTTTGATGGGGTTATGAATCCAGAAAGCGGGAACCATTTTAATGTAACACCGAATAGCCATATTATTATGAGCATGTAAAACGGGGTGAATATTGTCCAGAATACTATACCTACAAACGTTGCAGCCTTGTCTACCAAACCACCTCGTTTCCATGCAATTCTTTTTCCAAGGTCAAACCCTAAAAGGAACGAAAGAACAGAACTTGCCAAGAACAAGAACAATGTTCGTGGTAATCTCTCTGCAATTATCTCTTCAACCTTTTTTGGATATTCGCTAAACGATATTCCCATTTCCAAGTTAAAGAAATTCTTCATGTGCTTATAGTACTTAACATACCACGGGTCATCTACTCCGAACATCTTTTTAATTCTCTCGTACATCTCTGGATTTCTCATGATTTTTGGATCCAAAAATTTAGTAGTATAGTCACCTGGCATGGCAAGGAAGATAAAGAAGACAAGTGTTACATATATAACAAGTAACAACACTATTTGTGCAACTCTGTTTCGAATGAACTTCGCCAATCCCGG
>WUQU01000295.1 GCA_009889605.1 Candidatus Bathyarchaeota archaeon
CGAGCTCAATACACATTTGATGATATCATAGGCGAAAGCAGGCTAATACAAATAGCAAAAGAGCAAGCAAAAAAAGTAGCTCAGACTCCAGCAACAGTTTTACTGAGAGGAGAGAGCGGAACAGGAAAAGAGCTCTTCGCACACGCTATTCACAATTCAAGCCCAAGGAAGAACAAACCATTTGTCAGCGTCAACTGTGCCGCGATTCCTGAAACGATTTTGGAAGCAGAATTATTTGGCTACGAGGGTGGCTCATTCACCGGTGCACTCCAAGAAGGTAAAAGAGGGCTTGTTGAAGAAGCGGACGGTGGAACCCTGTTCCTCGACGAGGTTGGCAAACTGCCGTTGTCATTACAACCGAAATTACTAAGATTTATCGAAAGCAAAGAATTCGTACCTGTTGGTGGCAGGAGCGTAAAGAAAGTCGATGTGAGAATCATAGCGGCGACGAATTTAGACCTTGAAAAGATGATGAGAAACGGTGACTTCCTACCGGATCTCTACTTCAGGCTGAACGTATTCCCGATATACCTTCCGTCGCTGAAAGACAGAAAAGAAGACATACCAAAGATAGCGATTCACATAGTTAAAAAACTCAACCAGCAATACGGACGGATGGTGGAGGGCATAAGCCCTGCGGTAATAAAATACATCGTTTCAAAGCATTGGAGCGGGAATGTGCGGGAACTTGAAAACTTCATCGGGCGAGTCATGATAAACATGGGACCTGAAGAAAGATACATCGAGCCCAAGCACATTCCTGAGTTTTCTACTGAAAAGCCTGAAATTGGAGAGCCAGAGAATAGACAAGACAAGATTGGACCTCTCAAGGACATGGTTGAAGAATACGAAAGGCAGATAATCATAAATGCCCTCAAACAATCCGGCGGAGACAAAATGAAAGCAGCAAAGATGTTGGATATAAGCGTGAGGACGCTTTATTATAAGATGGAAAGATATGGAATAGAAGAATAACAAAAGACGGAGGTGTGAAGAAATTGTCTTCTCTTCTTCCAATGATCATTATATTCTCATACTCGCTTGTTCTGAACTCCATGGCACCGCTCTTGTCATCTTTCCGCGAGCTGTTCCACATATCAGTTGAGCTTTCCTCTCTCTTGCCGTTCTTTTCACTTACGGGAACGGTGCTTTCAAACATCTTCGTAGGTATTTATTTAAACAGACTGGGATTAAAGAGAGCCCTTATGACTGGATACTTACTCACAATCTTAGGCTCTTTGATCATTGCCTTTTCAGGCAGGCTTTTCTTATCGCTTGTTGGACTTTTCTTTTTTGGTCTCTCAACTGGTTTTGGATTCACAGCGTCGACAACATTACTTGTGCAGAGCAAAAAACCTAAATTTGGACTCTTTCACGGAGCGTATGGACTGGGTGGCATAATCGCACCGCTCTTGATAAAAGTCGTGCAGGGAAAATGGCAAGACTTTAGGGTTGTGTACTTGATTTACAGTGCACTCTTCTTATCCCTTTTAACATACACACTGTTGAAGATAGAAGAGCTCTCAGCGGAAAAGAAAAGAGAAAGTTTCTCGCTGTCTGAAATTCGGCAAGCATTTAAGATTGACTCGTTTAGGATATTCTTGTTGTTGCTGATACTCTATTCCTCGGCTGAAATCGGCGTCATCACCTGGGCAGGAACGATATCGAATTCAAAAGTTATAAGCACATACACTGCGTACATGATATTCTGGGCGTTATTTACACTTAGCAGGTTCCCGGTAGAATACTTAGAAAAGACATTCAGATACCTTTTAAGAACGAACACATTGTTATTAATCGTATCAACAGTTCTTTTATTTACAACAAAAAATCCCATTTACTTCATTATTTCGGGTTTCCTATTTGGTCCGCTCTTTCCTTACATACAAAA
>WUQU01000296.1 GCA_009889605.1 Candidatus Bathyarchaeota archaeon
AGGAGTTATGGGCCGAGTCGGAGTTGGCGGAGGCACAACATTTCCGCCGACACAACACACTGTAGGATCATAAGTAAAGCTGTAACGTAGCTGAACTTGTCCAGTGCCAAGCGGAACTTTATCTTCTGTTCCCGAAAATACGCCAGTCTTATATTCAACAACTCCAACTATTCTTCCTCCACTAGACAGACATTGTGAAAGTGGCATTTTTTGTCCGACAGTACAACTGTTTGTAATATAGCCTAGCGACAAGCATCTGCCGAATGTAGAAAAGGCGCCGCATATCTCAGTTACAGCACGCCCTACGTCTTCTCCAGGGGCAATTGCTACAGCTATGCTGTTAGAGCCTTGTCCTGTTCTTAATCTGGCACACTCACCGACAGCAACTCTTTTTGATAATGGAATTGATGAAGCTACTCTAATCTCGTTATAGTTAGGCACTTCATATACATCAACAACTCCAAACACAACAGTACCCGCTCTAGAAGAGCCGATTACTCTCTCTCTCATATCATCGCCCATTACGGCATATCTGCCCAAATATCTAGCTTGTGCAACTGGACACTCAGAGATGTAAACTAATGACGCTGAAGAGCAGGCTGTTGCACTATCTATATCTCCCAACGAAACGACATAGTCCAGCATACTTGCGGCAGACAGCATTCCGTTTATGAAGTTCCTCTTCTCGGCTGACGTCAGCTCTCTGCCCTGATATAATATCTTAATATCTTTGGGCAGTATAATTACTGACAAATCTTTACTCCTCAGCGAGCCCGGCGCTGGGACAGTCGCTATCTTTATGTTGTCGTAGCGCAAGTAGTTATCTGCGAATAAATAACAGTTAACTTTTCTAATGCTCTTTTTCACTATTTCGCTGAGATCTCTGTCTACATATGCAGCGCCAATTCTCCGACAGAGCTCGCCAGGAGGTGGTGCTGATGTTACTACGACGTCATATTTTCCTATTATTCCTCTCAATCTTAGAATATTTTGCACAATTCTGAGTTTTTCATCTACACTAAGAGGTCGTCCATCTCTATATATTCTAAATGATGTTACCCAGGGAGCACTGTAAGCTCTAAGAGCTAACCCTTCAGCCGGAATCGGTTCCGATACATCTCTACTTATGCATCTCTTTTGATCTTTTCCAATAGTTTCGCATTCCAATACTGTCCCAGTTACACCTATAGTGCGGGCAGATATGCCAAGATGATAAGGAGGTAAACAGTAATCTCTTCTAACCTCTTGTACAGGATAAGATGGTCCTCCAAATTTCTCCCAGCTGTCTTCAAACAGATATTTCCTCAAGTGCGCATTTCTTGCCATTAGTTCATCAATACTGGGACACTGAGGCGCATAAATGGGATACGGCACTAAAGGATAAGAAACCATAATATCATCGTAATTACTGTAGAGAGTTGCACAGAGTTTGAGCTTGCCCTTTATACATGTATTGTCCTTTACGACAAAAACGCCACTCTCTTTTCTTATAATAGCGTCTGCAACACATGAAGGAAGGCCGTTACTTATCAACCTTTCTCTAAGCGATATAAGCTCTATCGGAGAATCCGGCTCAACATGTATGTACTTCTTTTCGCCATGTCTCACCCAAATATTTGCAGTTGCTCCAGTATCTCCACGTACTTTAACTGATTCACCAATAAGAGATGCAGAAGTTGCGCCAAATGCTATACCAAATCTTAGGAGATGAGTGTATGCTGCTATTTTACTCCCTTTGTAGATATTTTTTCCATCTACTCGCTCATAATTTGGGGTGGTGCTAAATAAACCGGTTCCAAATCCGCGATTAAACCACTGTTTTAGATCATTTCTTGTTAAGCTCCACTTAAAAGTAAAAAATGTTTCCGTTCTTGAAACTGGCGGATCTTCGGGATTTAAATTCTGTTCTTTTGCTGTTTCGTTTATCTCGCTTATATAGTATATTTGGGCATTATCCCACGCTCTATCAATATAATTGCCACCAACATATTTCTCGAAGATTTCATTTACAACTGTATCAATCATGCCGTTTCTTACTGCCAATGCATAATACTTTATAGTATACAACTTCAGCAACGCTAAGTGATTGAAAAAGCTGATATTCTTTCCAGTTTCAATTTCAAACATATCTCTAAACTTAACAGTAGTAACAGAATCTCCTGTAGCAACAGCAACTTTGGCACTTGCTTCACTTCTGTACTGTCCTCCCTCAGCTATAACTTTTACTTGATCTGCATGCGGAAGAGTCTCTAGCTGAACAGTCTCGCAACAGCCTGGATTTAAAGTTACGTTGCGCGTTAATCTTCCAATCTCTACGCCCTGCCGGTAATACATTGCAGTTACTTTGACGTTTAGACTTGTTGGAGCAAGACAGCAAACGCTAACCGGAAAAATCCTCTCTCTAATCACTTCGGCAATAGCAATCTGTAACGCTTTCTCAAGCGCAATTTTAATAGGTATGTCGATACCCAAACTCACGAAAAAAAAAGAAAGCTATTATAAAAAAGATTTGAAGAGCTAAAACAGAGAACGGAGATATTCCAGCATGTTAGTTTGAGGAATATAGCCCTCAACTACAAACCCTCTGCCCAGCAGTTTGTTGAAAAACATGGCTGTCGGTGTTGCTCTCACGCCTAAGAGCAGATTATATCCGCTTGCAAGTATATGCTCATTAGTTACGCACGAACTTGAATGTATCTGATTGGCGCGCTCTAGCGCTTTTCTTAAATCAGAATATGTTTCTTTAATAAACTCAAGACGTTGCTCGCTAGGCAAACATCTGAGCATGGCATGAAGCGGTTTCGCTTCTTCGTGAACTATAAAATCCGACATAACAAACGTTATTAGACCTCTTTCAGCATATTCTATCAGAACCTCCTCATTTTCTAAAAACATGTGCGCACAGAATGGGCACAGCAAGTCGAAAAATATTATGACATATCTATGAGAATTGCCTGTTTTTATTACTGCGTTCTCCAAAACTGGCTCTACTTTCTTGGGATCTATTACCATCTTCATACGTTTCTGAAATAGATCCGATTTTTAAAGATACTAAACTCGCAGAACAAAAAATAGAGAACTTGTTTTTAGAAAGGCCCTTCTGGGTCTTCCACTTTTGCAGTAAGAAAGATTAGAAATAGAACAAGGCCGAAAGGAAAGAGAGAAGTAACCAGCGCATCTTTAGGCGCAAGGCGAGAGTAAATCCAAGCAACTAATATCACAAACGGCGAAATAACATGCCACAACAATTTACTCAACGCCCTTTTGATTTTCATTAGTTGAATAAAATAGTCCGTAATTTATTTTTTCTTACTCTTCTTCTATAGGCGGAATAGAAATTACGCCCAAAATTGCTTGCTTGTTGCAAATATAGCTGTTCCTCTTCTTTTCGCATATGCCTGAGCTCACTAACTTCTTCAGTTTAAACAGCAACTTGTTTCTAGTAATCTCAACACCGTACTGCTCTTTTATGAACTCTATGATCCTGTTAATTCTAGATGTTGTTATTGTGCACCTTGCCGAATAGCAACCGACTACTGATGCTAACAACACTAAATCCTCCCACTTGTATTTGTCTTTGTGTTCTTCTATAAGGCTCATCCAAGACCTTCTGTACCTAACGGCTGTGCCTGCCAACTCTTTTGCGAGATCGTCTATAGCCATAAGCTTCATGCTGTCTATATACTGTTCTGCCTTCTCAACTGCCCCTTTTACTTGCTCAATAGACCAATACGGAACAGCTTTTATCGCCTTCTCTAATGCCACATAAGAGGGAACTGGATCTCTGTTTAATATCCAGTACACCATAGCTGTGGCCACTCTCATTACATGCCTTCTGCACACCAGCCTTCCGCTCTTCTCTTCCACTCTGCATAATTTGTCTTTCAATTTTTCCGCCAAACTGTATATCAGCTTAATTTTTTCGTCTAAAATTCTCATCCCCGCGAATAAATCCGCCACTCTCATTCGGCTCTGACTGTTTACAATTTTGAATATTTCAAAAAGCTCTGCTACGTTGTCGACAGTTACGAATACAACTAACAGTTGCGCGTTTAGAAACGATGTCTGCTCGCTTGGCGATAGCTCGGAGAATTTCACATACTTCTTATTTCTCCTGATTACAATTTCGTTGTTTTTGAATTTAACCATAGAGACTGTTCTGTTCAGCCCGTCAATCAGCATCTTCTTGCCTCCAACCTCTCCTATGACTATAGTGCTTAACGTCCCGTAGCCGTCTATTAAAGCGTTTATATAAGAGGACATTTTATCGAGAGTCCAGACTATACCGCGCTGAAACGGAGCTATTTCAATCTGACCGCTCTCAACCATTTGCAAATAAGAGGTTACTGTAATTAGCGGCACATACGCTTTCATAAGGAAAAAGAAATGATATATTTATAAAGCTTTACCAGGGCAGTTGAACAGGTATGCCAAGAGATGTTGCAATAACAATAGTATAAACTGCAGTGAATACAAGAATGTCCTTAGCCAGCGTATCTTTCTTATCTGCCCAATCCGCAAATTCATATAATACGAACAGCAACGCGAGCAGTGCAGATATTAAGGCGCCAGCCGTGTTTGCTTCCTTCACGGCTTCACTTGCAATCCTGCCTGCAACAACTGCATATGCGCCATGTATAAAATCGCCATACTTTGATATTTTCTCAGTCAAGCTTTGCAGTTTGGCAATCTTTCTCCCAATTCGCTGAATCAATCCCACTATAATTGTTATCGCTAAGAGGAGTTCAGTCAGCATATAGGCAAGAAGAATTTATTTTTAAAAAAGTGAATTAGAGACGTGTCTGACACATATCAGACCCTTCAAGTCAATGTGACGCAACTGCTCCAATTTATTATAATCCTATCTATTTTCACTGTCGGCGTATCTATAGCACTGAAACCTCTCATAGCTGTGTTTAATGAACTTGCTCCGTGCGAGAGACCGACAAAAACAGAAAAAGCGCCAACAATTAGTAAAAGCGCTTTAGGCTGAGCTTCTCTTAACTTCCTCGTAACCGCATTTTTTACAATACCACCGCTCTATGAGCATTAGCTTTCCGCCCTCTTCTCTTATAGTGCGCTCCTCTACGCTCATTTTAGAAAAACATCTAGGACAGACTCCGTGAGCCGGTTTATATACGCCTTTATCAGTCAGTATTCTGAGAACAGAGTATACAGATAGGCCAAAGCGCTTAGCTGTTTCCCTTATTGAACCGCTTTTTTTGTAATATTCAACGATATCGTTGGCAATATCTCGGTTTCTCTCGCTTGCATTTGTAATTTTCCCCTCCGCTTTAACTCTCGCCATAGCCGTTTTAGTCCGTTGCCTTATGAACTCGCGCTCCATCGTCGCAACATAAGCTAGCAGTGTGCGCAGAAACTGTCTGTGAATGCCTTCGAGACTCGATAAAAACTGCTCGCGCTCGCTGGTTGATAGTATAAGCATGCCAAGCTCTCCCTCTACTATTTCCACAAGTTTATACAGCTCTTGGAAGTTTCTGACAAGTCTTGAGATCTCATAAACAAGTAGAATTTTCGGCTTTTCCGTCATTTTTCTAACGTCTTCAACCATTTGCTTAAAGGCTGGACGCGTGAACAACTGAGATGCGCCAGAGACTACGTCGACATAATACTTGACTATTCTTATGCCCTTCTTTTCAGCCCACTGCTGTAAGTATTGTTTTTGATTTTCTGGGTTCTGCTCCTCTGTAGAAACGCGGACATATGCGACAGCTGTTAACACTAATAACAGCAAGTTTCTGTATTATTAGCTCTTTTTCTCAATTCGAAAGAACTAACTGTTCTTTTCAAAGGAACTGGCTTCTTCTCCGCCCTCCAATGCAGGAAAAGAGATCAGAGTCTATCAGTGCTAGAGAAACGCCATTGGCGTATTTATCTCTATTTTCGTTAGTAACCTGTCGCCGTAACTAACGCAATCAGATGGTTTTTCTCTCATACGGTTCCAAATGTAGTAATTAGTGACATTGACGGGCTTTTGAGTTAAAGAGTGAGAGAACTCTAATTTGAAAACTATATCGAAAAACATGTTGCGGATGCAGGCATATTCGATAATTATAAGTTCCATTTCAGTGAAGTTTAAACCTCTTCTATCAGTGGAAGATATGATCGAAGCTCCTTCGAAATGATAACGTTCAGATCTCGAAAAGCCAATATGGTGTGATATTCTGCGCATTGGTATTACGCTATAAAAGTCCACTGCTGTGATACCGATAAACGCGCGTAAGTTAGGAAACCTCACGAAATTAGCAATATGTTGCTAATTTAAATGAGCTCGTTCTGAATGTCGCCCTTCCTATTGTTTTAGTTTAGCGCGTGCGCGCAGGATAGAGCATAGTTTTAATTAATTATTTTGGCAAGAACGTGAGACGAGTTGCGATAAGAGCATACAATTCGCCGTTTGGTTACATAGAATTCAGCAACGAGACGGGCAGTTTTGATTTTAATCTCACGCTGTCTCTCTCGGTGCATGCGACAGGAAGCTCACTATCTTTTGACGAAGACGGCATAGAAGTACTGAAGCTGGGCGATACGCGCGCAGTTTCAATTGAGATCAGACTGAAGAAAGTTGATCCCAGATTACCGGCTGTCGTAAAAACGGGAATGAAGGCGAGATTAAGAGCAAGCCCGGAGACAGTCAGAACTCCCGTATTCTTTACTTTCGGCGTCGTTCTGCCCTAGCTATCAGATCACAAGTCGTTCGAGAACTTCATAAGGCGTTCCTTTGAGTCCGTACTTCTTTTGGATTCGTTGCCACTCAGCGACGAGCTTTTGGACGATAGGCGAATTGCGCAATAACGCGTCGAGCGTCTCGAAAAACTCAAGCAGAGCCATTTTGGAGTTCTTTTGTTCAGAGCGTGCCGGCAGATAAAGTTGCAGAGCTTGCCTGATCTTCGCGCTGAACAGGCGCAACATGTTCTCGCTGAGTTCGCCGAAATAGCGCAGAGATGCTCTGCTCTTAGCTTTGAGGTACACAAACACCTTTCTAACAAAATCTGATCTGTACTCCTTCAAATAGACGTAACCAAATCTGTCCTTTCCGATGTAGATCATCCGCGTTTGGACTGGCATGGGATAACTAACACACAGCCATAAAAAGCTTACTGCGTACACAAACGCCTTTCTATCAGTATGTAGAGTGCACAAACGCAGAATTAAATGGCATCGGCAATTAAAGAGCTAGTATAGTCGTTTGTGTACCATTCTTGTGGTTTGTACGTCGTTTGTGTACGCAGTAAGTTATCGCGTTATGCTGTTAGCAACAAATTATTTTATTCGTCTTCTGTATACTGTGAGAGCACTAGAAATGAAATATAATGTTGGCTTTTTCGACTAAGCATCAGCAGAAATTAGCACCAGCTCATTTTCATTGATTTCTTTCTCATACAGCACCTCAGCACTGTTAATGAACGAGCTCACCGCAACAACTGAACAGTGCTTAATATTAACAGGCCTAAAGCTCCAAATAGCATTGGGATTTGTGCGAACTCGCTTTAACGAATACATAACTATGTCTGAAGAAGGCAGTTGCTATGGCTCGTCGCTGTTATATGCCCTCGCCTTTCCGCTCTTTGTCTAGCCCTAAAAAAGCAATACAGGCATTAGCGAACCCACAGTTACGTCTAATCTGTCGATAATATGCGGACACGAAAGTGAGACTTGTCGTATACTTGTTTATGCCGACGTTTGAAAATCTCACGTAATTAGCAAATCCGTGTTCTCAAACCTGCCTTCGAATATTCCCAGAGTTATTGTGGAGATCTCTCCGCTACTGAAGAGGTATTCTGAAAAAACAAAGCCAAACTCGTTATCGCGAAAGGCGACAACAGTCTCAGATATATCTTCGCGAGTTATCAGCTTTATTTCAATTAACCTCGTGCGTGTGGATGTTATTCGATTTATTAGCTATTGCTCAGTCTAACTTAAGCTTATTATTCAGTTCATCGCACATAATTACTCCTCGGAGAATCAAGAGCAAATTAGAACGGAAGAAATGGAGCGTTGCTGAACATCTTTAATTCCGCCGTTAGGTATCTGCGGAAGAGCTTAGAGCATACGTGCATCATTGGCCGTAAAAACGCAATTGGCCCTACAATCTCTTCTGTTTTCAAGCCTGCACCAAGAACAACTTCGCGCACATTTAGAAACGCTATATCGTGTCTTATGTCGACGAGATTTCGGCCTCTGCATATATACTCTTCGCTACTAAAATCAAGTCTCGGTTCTAGAATGTCTCCGTATGCAAACGCTTTTGAGCCTATAACTTCGTCTCCGTCTGCATAAGAACTGTTGAATTTAACAAGCCAATAATAAGCAGTTTCAATGACTGAAACTTCAATTTTGCCGAAAGCGTGAAACAGCTCAGGCTCAAACAGTCTCATGTGTGCAATTACAGATTGGGTTTATGAAGTGTAACGCAGTAGAAAACTAACGACAGTCTGTGCTACTCCCCAGGTTCTGCGGATGCGTCGCAACTAGAAGAATAGAAAAAGCGTATTCTCGTTAGACAGCTCGATCTTTATTAAGGAATATTCGCGGAAAAGCTCAGTGCAAACGTGTGCTGCAGATCCTATCATTGAGACGGGACTTATGTCCTCTTCTGTTTTCAAACCGATCTCATAAGGAACGTGTTCGCGAACGTCCAGCAATTGGAGATGATGCTCTATACCGAAGAGATCCTGCTCTCTGCATACATATTCTTCACTGTTAAAACCAAACCTGAAATCGTTGCCATATATTAGCGCTTTTATATCAACAGTGTAGTCTTCGTCAACATAAAAGTCAGTAAATCGGATTTCGTAATAAGCAGTAAGAATAAAACCGCTAACTCTGAGACCAGGCCTGTATGACAACTCAAACATTCTCACGCACAAAACTATGTATCGTTTAAAAGTTGCAGACGCGTATGCAGTTTGCCATATACCGCTTTCGTTACTAACAAAGAAAATCTTAAAAATATTTGTTTTCTCTATCACCATGTACGGAAAAAGAGAACACGCTAATGAATTGTTTACAACTTTAACTCAAGCAAATACTGTAACGAGATCTTCAGAAAAAGCAAAACAGAAATTGATAAAAGAGCTGAAAAAACTGATGTACCAATACAGCGATGAAGAGTGGTGCATAGAACTGCAGGGCGACTGTTGCACTCTAGCGCTGTGTTGCAACGAAAACGAGTGCACCACTACTACAATTGAGTGCAATTATACATAAAGCTGTTTTAGGCTCTTTTCAACGGCATTACAAAAGTTTATAAAATAAACTAAAAACCATACTGTGAGAATTACAGAACGCGGCACTGAAGTCTCAACATGGGGCTCAAAGCTATATGCCAATATATATGCCAATATCTCATCTTTCAGCTTTACTGCATTTTTGGGAGATTTATGGGGCCACAGTATTATCGACCCAA
>WUQU01000297.1 GCA_009889605.1 Candidatus Bathyarchaeota archaeon
TAATAATAGTTTTTACTATATTGGTTTATCCAGTCTTCTATTCTTTATACATGTCACTGCACGAGTGGCATCTCTTCCATTCTTCCGAGAAGAAATTCGTTTTTCTCAAGAATTACATCGAGCTTTTCAAAGACACCGAGTTTATACATTCTCTTTTATTGCAGCTCGGTTTTGTCGTGATAGCAATTCCTATTGAAACAATTATAGGCTTTTTTGTTGCGCTATTATTGAACCGCGAAGGTCGCTTCTACTCACTTGTTAGATCCCTTTTACTACTCCCAGTTTTTATACTCCCTGTAATTTCTGGTTTGACTTGGCGATTGTTGTTGCAACCAGAATATGGAATGGTCAGCTATTTTCTTGAGAAGTTGGGATTTGGTGTAAAAGCTTGGCTTGCAGAACCTTCGTTTGCATATGGTATGGTGATAGTTCAAGATGTATGGCGGATGTGGCCCTTCATGTTCATGTTCATTTATGCCGGACTGTCAGGTATACCAAAAGAAGTTCTCGAAGCAGCTGAGATAGATGGGACAAATTTCTGGAAGAAGGTCAATCGAATAATCATTCCTTATTTGAGACCTACAATCGCAACTGCCTTACTTTTGAGATTAATAGATGCGCTTAGAATATTTTCCGAAGTTTACGTGATGACAGGTGGCGGTCCTGGGAATGCAACGATGCTCTTATCTTTGTACATAAATAAGCAGGCTTTTGAATTCTTTAACATAGGTTATGCCGCATCCATGGGTATATTACTTTTGATAATAGCTCTGTGCATAGCTTTCTTTATCGTAAAAGGAAATATAAAATTTGAGGGTGAACGCGGATGAGAAGTACAAAGATTAAGAAAAAACTGGCGAGCTCATTAATAATTCTGTTAACTCTTGCTGTTCTCACCATTGAATTGATGCCAATATTAGTGGTTATTACAAGCGGGTTCAAGCGGGACATAGACATCTGGGCACGGGGCCCGTTTTATTTCAAAGGAACGCTGGATAGTTATAAAGCGGTTTTGTCGAACAGAGATATATTGGCAAGTTTGAAAAACAGCTTGATAGTTGGTATCGCCTCTACGCTCATTTCAATTGTAGTTGGTGCAATGGCTTCATACGGTCTTACAAGGTATTCTTTTAAACTTAAAGAGACGATAGCTTATATGTTCTTGACTTTCAGAATGCTGCCTCAGATATCACTTGTTATACCGCTTTTTGTTATGTTTAACCAATTCCACTTGAGAGACACGCTTACAGGCATCATTCTGGCACACATTAGCTTCAATATTCCGTATGTCATATGGTTGCTTTTACCATTCTTTGCTGCTGTTCCGACCGACTATGAAGAGGCTGCTCGAATAGATGGAGCAAGCGAATTCACTGTGTTTTGGAAAGTCTTCTTTCCTCTGGTTTCGCCTGGTTTAGTAGTTGCAAGCGTTTTTGCATTTCTGATGTCTTGGAATGAATTCTTATACGCTCTCATACTTTCTTCCGTGAATGCAAAAACAGCACCCGTAGCAGTGAATGGTCTACTCGGGCAGTACGCACCGAAGTGGGGGCAGTTAACTGCTGCAGGTACTATAATGCTCTTGCCGGTGTTTATAATCACGCTATCACTTCAAAAGTACATTATCAAGGGATTAGTAGCAGGGGGGATAAAGGGATGAGTAAAAATAGGCAAGTTGGCACTACGAATGGAACGGAAAAAGTGCCTTTCATAACGAAATTTTTCTTCGGTTTTGGTGATGTTTACGGTGGGGGAGTTTTCAACATAATAAACTTCTTCTACGCAATTTTTCTTACGGATGTTGTAAAGATTCCGCCGGCATTTGCTTCTGTAATATTCTTAGTCGGAAAGATATGGGATGCAGTAACGGATCCTATAATGGGTTACATCAGTGATAGAACAAAATCTAAGTGGGGACGCAGAAGACCATATTTCTTATTTGGTGTTCCTTTCATATTCCTATCGTTTGTTATGGTATGGTATCCTGTTAGTTTTGAAAGTGTCCTTGCGAGATTTGTCTATGCATTGTTTGCATACATGTTCTTGAACACTGTCGTTACGATGGTACTCATACCATATACAGCGATGAGTGCAGAAATCACGCTTGATTATAATGAAAGGACAGCGATTAATTCCCTAAGGCTTACTTTCTCACTTCTTTCTTCATTGCTTTGTGCGGTCTTGCCAATGATGATTGTAGAGAGTGCGGGCGACGTAAAGAAAGGATATTTGTTGATGTCTGTCATTTTCGGTTTGTTCTTTGCCATTCCTTATCTTGGTGTTTTTGCGTTTACAAAAGAGAAGAACTTCAAACCTGCAACTACTAAACTGAATTTCAAAGATCTAATTGTTGAACCTTTAAAGATTAAAACATTCAGGTTATACCTCGGCATGTTCCTTTTTGCTTATCTTGCGATCGACACTGTTTCTGTCATATTCCCATATTACATGAAATATTATGTTGGAAAACCGTTCTTTGTTTCTGCAGTGCTTGGGGTGTTGTTGATAACGGAGATAATTTTCGTTCCCGTTTACGCAACTATCGCGAGAAAAAAGAGCAAGAACTTTGCTTATATGCTCGGAGCTTTTGTATGGATGATAGGTTCTGTTGCAACGTTCTTCTTCAAACCAGAATGGTCCAGTACGGTCCTACTTGCTATTGCTGCACTCATCGGTTCTGGTGTGTCTGCCGTTGCAGTGATGCCGCACACTATCCTTGGTGATGTCACAGACGTTGCGGAACTCAGGAGCGGAGAGCGAAGAGAAGGGAATATATCTTCAATGGCAACATTCTTAAGAAAGGTTGCGTCCGCTTTAGTCCAGGCGGTGATTTTACTTATACTTGGCGCTGTTGGATACATAAACCCCGTTGGGAATGAAATACCTCAACAGCCCGCGAACGTTATATTAGCGATACGCATGATTATCTTGTTTGGCCCTATTCTACTGCTTGCAGTGGGGGTGTTTTCCGCTGTAAAGTATCCGCTGAAACCAGAAAGGCACAAGTTACTTGTCTCAATACTCGAAAAGAGACGAAAAGGTGACAAGGTTGAGGAAAATGTTCTAAAGGAATTGGAAAAGGAACTCATTTGAGAAGTATCTTCGAAAAGGAGAGTGTAGCTTATCAAGTTAATAAATCTCTTAGCATTGGTAATCGTATGGGGTAGCTATTATATAACCAACAAGTTCGCATTAACAACGTACAGTGTTGTTTTTACAGGGATTTTTATAAGGACTCTTGTGCTTTTTTTGATGCTTTTTGTGGGTTTCTTATCAAAGAAGAACTATGAATTATTAAGACTTAAAAATATATTTCCCAGATTAGTTTTGATAGGATTACTTGGATTTGCGCTTGACATAACAGCTTTTCTTGGTTTCAAATACTCGTCGGCTTCGAAAGGTGCAGTGTTATTGCGAACAGACGTTCTTTTCTCGACGGTCATATCAGCATTTCTTGGACAAATGCCAGGGGTTATGGATATCTTGTCGATGGTTCTCATGCTCTTTGGCGTCGCTCTTGTTTCAGGAAGCGGGAACATATTTAAGCTTGCGTATGGGGATGTTTTTTTCCTGCTGAGTGCATTTTTTATAAGCCTTAATGCGTTTGTTATAAGGAGTGTGCAAGAAGACAAGACAAACCCTGGATCAGATTTTGTGATAGCGTTTTATAATAACTTTTTCACGTTAGTTTTCTTCTCTGTTTATTCAATGAGTAATCTGGCTCATGAAATTGTCTCAGGATTTGGTAATTTTGGCTTGAATGTGTCTACAACAGGTTTGATTATTGCAAGCATTTTTCAATATCTGATTTACCTAGTCTATTATCGTAACTTGCGAATTTTTCCTGTGTGGCTTGTGAGGACTTCACTTTTGTTTATGCCAGTTTATGTCTTAGTTGTGATGTCCTTCTTTGGAGAGGAAGTCAGTGCAAAACAAGTAATAGGCGTGGTTATTGTGCTCTTTGGTGCTTTTATACTCACCACGAGCAACTATTTTAAAAAATCAAAGCGTAGTTAAAGGGTGGTGCTTATGATAAAAGGTCACGAGAATTTCGAGCTCCACAATCCTGTAAGGGTTGTCTACAAGAAGGGTGGATTAGAAATCTCACGCGAGATTTCGGGTTTTTCAAACGTTTTGGTTATATGTGATCCATACGTTAGCCAAAGCGACTATTTTAAAAGGGCGATAAGCAAGTACGATTCTTTCTTTGTATTTGACAAGATACTTCCAAACCCACCATGCGAGATGGTCGATGATATTATTAGCATCACTTGTGAATACACAAAGGGAAATTTTAATTTCAACGGTGTAATTGGAATTGGTGGTGGAAGCACCCTCGACACAGCAAAAGCAGTTAGCTCATTAATTGTCAGTCGTGGGAAGTTAAGCGAATATCTTGAAGGTAAAAAGAAATTTGAGAATAGATTACCGTTGATGCTTGTTCCAACAACCTCAGGCACGGGAAGTGAGGTAACGAACGTTGGTGTGTACACAATCAATGGCATAAAAAAGCCGATGACGAGCAAGACGTTCTGGGCTGATATAGCACTCGTTGACCCTATTCTCACGTACTCGATGCCTCATAGAGTGGCTGGTACAACAGGCTTAGACGCTTTAACTCATGCCATAGAGAGTTACTGGGCTACAAGTACGCAACCTTACACTGAAGGACTTGCGTTAAGAGCTATGAAGATGATTTTTGAAAATTTTAAACCTTCATTGAATGGCGAAGAGTGGGCTCGAGATGAGATGGCTATCGCTGCAACGATAGCAGGTATAGCGTTCAGCCAGACACGCACAACTGCGGCACATGCTATAAGCTTTCCAATAACGAGTTTCTATAATGTAGAACACGGGCTCGCCTGTGCATTGACTCTTCCAAGCTTGATAGTGTGGACATATAAGCATGTTAAAGAAA
>WUQU01000298.1 GCA_009889605.1 Candidatus Bathyarchaeota archaeon
GGACATGGAACTGGCTTATCATGCCGGAGCAAAATACATAATACTCTTCAATTATCCCAAAATCGGCCCTTACGGAATCCTAACAGACGACCATTTTCTTGCGTTAGAAAACTTTTGGAACTACATAAATACCCATCCAGAGAAACACGGAATTGAAGAAGGAAAAGTAGCCTACATCCTTCCAGAAAACTACGGCTTCGGATTTCGCAACCCCAATGACACAATATGGGGATTATGGGGAGCTGATCAACTTTCAAAAAAAATATGGGCCGACGTGAACAAATTCCTAAAAATTTACCGCCTTCGTTTAGATATAGTTTATAACGACCAAGAATTTAACAGTGCTATCAAAAGCAAATACGATGAGCTGATTTTCTGGAACAAAACACGCATATAACCCTTTTTAGAAAAAACCCAAACAATAGCGCTTCACTTATATCAAACAAAGGTGCGAATGCGAAAACTATAAATGGAAATCAAAGCAAAAAAACGACTGAGGAAAAGTTCATGACAACAACGGACTCAAAATGGATGGAAAATAAGTGATATTCTATTTGGCGTGATAGTGCCAATCATTGTGGGAATAATAATTATCGCATGGCCAACAACGATAGCTGACGCCTTTCAGAGTATTGATCCCTCCTTTACTTTAAACGCTGTATTTGTTGAGGGCCTTTAAGAGGCAGTTCTTCTGGTAGGTGTTCCAATGGTTCTAGGATTACTTTGGAATCAATGGGCTGGCGGAGCTTCAGGTTTCCTGCTAGGCAGCATCCACGCAATATACCGCAGTGTTCAGTACGTGTATTATGGATATTCGCCGACTGACATAACTTTACTAGGATACGTTGTAAGTGCAATGTTGACAGGATACATTGCCGGAGCTTTAAACAAAGGTTCCTTTAGTTTCCGGAGAATGGTTGTCGCTGGGCTTGTCGCAGGAATCGGCGGAGGCGCAATTCTACTGTGGACCTTTGTTTCACCCTATTCAACCACTGGAATGGGAACAGACGTAGCCTTTAACGCCTTCATAGTGATGTTGCCCAGAGTAATCTACGGCATTGTAATGCCCATAATCGTCAAGGTCTTCTCTTGGTACGGCGTAACTCCAAGACGCATGAGTTAAACCTTCTAAACAAACAAAAACATCTGCAACCCCCCCCAATTTCTTCTTTTTAGTAGAGGAGTTTACTGCTTTTAACAATATTTATTCTTTACATGCGAAACATTTAAACATCTAGGCTTGCATATTTGCGGGAATAAAATTAGGGAATAAAATGAAGCTGCATGTAACTCTCGTGAATCCACCATACCCCAGCGAACGGCTCCAACATTTACCCATTATCCCTTTGGGATTAGGATATTTGGCGGCAGTTTTAGAAAAAAACGGATACGAAGTAGACGTAATTGACTGCCAAGCTCTCAAGCTTTCTCACGAAAATTTCAAAAAAGAAATTGAAAAGCGTCAACCTAACCTAGTTGGAATAACATCAACCACAAGAACGTACAAGTCTGCATTGAAGATAGCAAAAATAGCTAAAGAAGTTCATCCAGAATGCTTGACCGTTCTCGGAGGACCCCATGTTACATTCTGGGATGAAAATGCACTTCAAGAGTGCCCGCACTTAGACGTTGTTGTAAGAAGAGAAGGCGAATACACTCTTCTTGAGTTGGTGCAAAGATTAGAGAGCGGCAAAAAATATTATGACGTATTAGGCACGACTTGCAGAAAAAATGGAAAAATAGTAAAGAATCCAGATAGGCCCTACATAGAGAATCTTGACGATTTGCCTTTTCCAGCTCGCCATCTCTGGCCTCTCGAGCATATTCGGAAGTATGAGGATATGTTTTACCTGATTTCAAGCCGTGGATGTCCTTACTGGTGTGAATTCTGCGCTGCAGTCAGAATGTTTGGACGGATATATCGAGTTAGAAGCCCAAAAAACGTCGTTGATGAAATTGAATTTCTCCACAAAACTTATGGTGCACAGCATTTTTCATTCTGCGACGACGTATTCACAGTTGACCCGCATAGAACCGAAGAAATATGCAAAGAAATTAGGAAAAGAGGACTAAGAATAAAATGGGGCTGTGGAACACGTGTTGACCTAGTTTCAAAAGAGTTGCTAACAAAAATGAAGGATGCGGGTTGCGTCTCTGTATGGTTTGGAGTTGAAACAGGTTTGCAAGAAGTTTTAGATGACATGAACAAGGGCATTTTAGTTGCCCAAACTGAAAAGGCATTTGGCTGGTTAAGAGAACTTGGCTTAAGGCCTGTTCCAAACATACTTCTCGGTTTCCCTGGCGAAACTAAAAGAACTGCTTGGAGAACCATAAAATTTGCCGAAAAAATAAGCCCTGAGGAGGTAAGCTTTTACAACATAGCTACACCTCTTCCAGGAACACCAATGTATGAACTGGTAAGACAAAAAGGATGGCTGAGAGTAACAGACTTTGACAAATATGACTGTACCACTCCCATTTTTGAAACACCTACATTCAGCATGGAAGACCAGCGGAAAATCTACGAACAAGCCTTTCAAAGTTTCTATCTCCGTCCTACATATGTTATCCACATGTTCTCTAAGGGATATACGCATGGAATCTCGGCATTTAGAAAAGCTTTATCACATTTAATTAAAGCCATTAAATCTGGGAACTTGATTGAAATAATGCGTGCGAAAATATTGTATTAATCTATGTAATTAGCTGGTTTTTGGTTGCAGACATGCATCTTTAACTAAAATATATCCTTTGGCATTTTCCCAAATTTTTTCCGAATCTATAATGCTTATTTTTTATTTTTATAGATTGGGCAGTCAAGAACAAAAGTGTGGTATTCGCCGAACTCACCTATCGGGTTGATTTTTTGTTTGTCCTCAAGTTCCTTAAGCTCCTCAAACATAGCACTATTAAGTTTTTCTCCAAGCCAGTTTTTGCTACAGCCAAGAGAAGTGTTTTACTTCAATTATCAGAATTTGAAAGCCTAACTGGTTCATATGTGCAAGAGCTTTGAGAGGATTCATCTTCCAGAGAGGGATGTAAAGTTTTACGCCTATTGGGTTGCAGATCTCTTGGTACCATTCAATGTGCTCCGGGGTTGTCATAACTCCAGAAACTAGAACATTTGCTTTCAAGTTTTTAAGTGCCTTTTTTTTTTTACGTCGTTTATCTCCTTATTTGCGGTTGCCAAGGGTATTCCAAGGGTCTCTGACACCAGCTCCAACAACCATTTGTTCATTCGATGAGCTTTGCTGCCATTTTCTATGAATAGTAGATAATCGACAGTTAATCCTTTTTTTTAATGCAAGGTACAACGCGTAAATAGAGTCCTTACCCCCAGATATAGAAGCAACAACAAGTTTTCTGAAAAAACAAACACTGTTTTACATCAGCTAAAATGCCTAATAAAGGCCGCCTTTTTGATTCTAAGCGTCATTTTTGGTTCACAAGCAATATTCGGTTTACAACTAGTTCCAGGCACACAGCAAGGAGAATACATATATAACTATTTCAGCGCTCCTTACTGTCAAGTCTGCCCCATGAAACCCCTATGCACGCTGACAGAAACATCCCTAGGATATATGGACCCCGCATACGTTTGGGAAAGCACCACAGGAATAATTCTACGAGGCAGGCTATTTCCTCACATCGCTTAACTTAGCTATTCTAGTTTTAGTCACCATCCTAGCCTTCTCCTACAGAAGGTTCTGGTGTAGAATCTGTCCCCAGGAGGATTAATAGCCCTCTTCAACAGGTACCCGCCCTTCAAATGGGTTTCAATAATGCGCCTAAACAAAGTGGAGGAGAAATGCACCAAATGCGGAATCTGTAAACGCGTATGCCCACCCCAAGTTACAGAAGTGTATAAAAAAAAGGCGGTGACGTGACAACATCACCGCATCCGCGTGTATATTATGTTTACGATGTGTTGAAATGTGTCCCTACGAAGACTGCTTGAAACTGGATGTAGTGGGAAAAACTGTGTTTAAATCTCGAAACTGGGTTGAAAGCAGGTAA
>WUQU01000299.1 GCA_009889605.1 Candidatus Bathyarchaeota archaeon
ACAAAAGTGAACATGAAAAGGCTCCGCGGGAAAATAAATCCACATTTAAAAACTTCAATCTTTGGCTTATACTATTTTTGGCGGGAAATCGGCCGTTTTCTGACCCTTTTCCAAGATTTAGATTTACACCTGCATAGGGCAGGACTTAAAACTGACTTTAGGGTTTACCTAAGCCTAGCGTTTCTCTAAACCGCTATAATTGCGCTTGCAACGTTTGGTTCGGTGCCGCTAAGCTTCCTTTTTGTTTTCCAGTCGTCCATGTTTGCAGCGTTGCTTTTCGGTTTAGGCAGCAGTCTTTTTGCAGTTGCCATTTCAGTTTCCGCTGAAGTCAAAAACGTTATCCAAGACGTAAACCTGTTCGGTTTAGATGTAATCTCTGCTTTGGAACGCGCTTCAAAGAGGACACCGTCTGAAAAGTTTCGTGAAATGCTTGAAGGATTTATCTCCGCCATACATTCTGGAAGCAACCTTTCCGCCTATCTTAGAGAAAAATCTAAGCAGCATATGAAACTGAAAAGGATGGGTTTGCGCAAGTTTTCAGACACATTATCTATCCTTTCAGAGTTTTACGTAGCTCTGCTTGTTACAGGCCCGCTTCTCCTTGTCATTATGCTTGCGGTTATGGCTATGATGGGCGGTGGCACCTTATGGTTTCTAACACCTGAGCTTTTACTAGAAATCCTCACCTATATCGGAACACCCTTGGGTTCCATAATGTTTCTCATAATCTTAGACGCGGTTTCGCCTAAATGGTAGATTAAAATGCCAAAAATAGGAAAATCCGTGAAACGCATCACGTGGATTGCCTCAGCCTTTTTAGCTGCCGCTATAATAGGCTTAGGCTTTTTCACTGCTTGGGGAACCCCCGTTTTTGAAGAATTTGTATTTTTCGCTATTATAGCTGTTTTCGCGTCTTCGTCGATTTTAAACTATATTGACTATAAGTGGAAAAGGGCTGTGGATGAGCATCTGCCAAACCTCTTCAGAAGCATAGTGCAAGCACAGGAAACGGGTATGACTTTGCCCCGTGCTTTGGAAGAGGCTGCCAAAAGAGATTATGGGCCGTTAACAGCTGAGCTGCGGAAAATGAATGCTCAGATTTCTTGGGGCATGACATTTGAAGAGGCTTTGGTGGCGCTTGCGAAGCGTGTTGATACTATGCTTATTCAGAGAACTGTTCCACTGATAATTGAGGCTAACCGTTCAGGCGGGCGTGTGGAAAAAGTTTTCGACCACATGGGTAAATTTGTTCAGTCAACGCTTCTACTTCATAAAGAACGGCAAAACCAGACGAGGCCCTACATCGCCATAATATACGTGGCCTTCTTCGTTTTCATATTCACTATCATCCTACTTTTCAAATCCTTCTTCGTAGACATCGAAGGCTTGCCGCTGCTTGGAACAGCGGTAATGGCACCAACGGAAATAAAACGACTATTCTTTCATATGGCGGCAATCCAAGCCTTTTTCGGCTGTTTAGTTGCCGGGAAAATGGGTGAGGGAACAATAAACGCTGGACTAAAACATAGTCTAGTGCTTATGGTCTGCGGTTACCTAGCCCTAAAACTTTTCCTATGAGGTGAAAACGTGAGAAGGTTTTTTAGTTTTTAAAGAAATAAGCGGGCCATAACTCCTGTGTTGAGCAATCTTCTGCTTATGGTTGTCGCCGTAGCTGCCATGTCCATAGCCGCGACAGCCACATACGTTATAACAGCAAACCTTCGGGAAACCATGGGAGAACGCTTAATCATAGAAGATGTATGGTTCAACAACGTAACTGGCACAAAACAGATAAGCGTTTACCTTCGCAATGTTGGGAAAGTGCCCATACGAGTATCTGCCGTTTACATAAACCAAAATCAAACACACCAACCGTCACCAACCTTAAACCTGGATGTAGGCGAACATGGATGGCTTAACATATCCTACAGTTGGGCAGAAGGCAGCCTATACCACTTGGACATTGTGACAACAAGGGGACCCATGTTGGAGGCTATTATAAGGCGCCTTAAACACGTTAAAAGCGATAAGCGCGGCATAAGCAACGTGCTTGTAGTCTTGCTAAGCCTAATCCTAGTTGTGGTTATAGTGGCAAATGTAGTGCTTTGGGACTACCAGATGAACCAGCTTGATTGGGAAAAAACCCAGGAAAAACCAGAGATAACCAATGTGGGATGCAATTCTCAATTCTTCACAAGCGCCAACGAATACTTGACAGAGAACGGTGAGATTATCAGCGGAACATATGCTGACACGCGGGCAATTGATGATGTTTATGAAACCTTTAGAGAAGGGGCAGTGCTTTATGCCCATCAAGAAAGTCAAGTGATAGCCGGAGCATCTTATTATTTACTAGAAGCAAATGTTGCCGATGCTCTTGGAACAAACCTTGTCGTCAGCTCGCATCCAGGTGGTGAAACCAATGTTCGAAAATTATTTGGAAAATTCGTTTTTCCGCTTTCTGGTGTAACTAGCATTTCTGCTAGTGCTTGGACGGTTTACTACACGCAACGTTATTCAGTTTCTCCTGGTGGGCGTCTAGAATGGGGCCATTACGATATTGATGTATTGATACGAAAAGCTGATGGAAGCGTTAGAAAGTTTATTGCTGAGAATGTGGCCACTTCAGCAGAACTAACCACTTCTTGGTCCACAGTTAATGGCACATATACTTTTCCCGGATACGTGGTTGAAAATCAAACAGACTATTTGGAAATAGACTTCTATGTTCACGAAACCAGCAGAAAGGTTGACTTCTATCTAAGAATAGATGATGCAGCATTACCCATTAGAGAGCAAACAAGAATAGAAGGTATTCAAATGATAAGCGAACATGCGCATTACAGTCTGAGTGTTTTAAGCGATTTTCTTTTAGACGTTTCTCCGTATCCCGTTGAAAAGGTGAAGTCAGTTGAAGTTCATGTTCGTTTTAGGGCAAGCGACCCTTCAGAGACTTGGATTTTGAAGGCGTATAATTGGTTGAGTGGGCAAACTGATGAGATTCTCCGAATAAATGCAAATACATACTTTCAAAATTATGTGGTAACGTTGCAAAACTGGCAAAATATGCCAGCCGCGACGGGCATTATGCGGCTAAAACTTTGTGATGAAGGCCTTGACGCTAATCAAACAACTATTGACGTAGACTTTTTTGGTGTTAGAATAATCCTTGAAGGAGCATTTTTTGCGGTTAAAAACAGTGGCCCTTCAACCATTCATGTGGTTTCAATATGGATTAATAATGCAACAATTCATACACGTGTAGATGTAAACTATTTTATTAATTCTGGAGAAACTGAAGTTTTTGTTTTGGAAGATGTAACTTTGCCTTCCGGAGACTTGTAGTTAAAATTGTGACTGACAAAGGAAACATAGCAGTTTTTACAGGAGGCCAGCCTACATCATTTTTTAGCCATTTTTTCCTTAAGTGTTTCCGTTACTTCCTTTGCGTCTTCCGCTTCTATAACGTTAATATTGTAAAGTTCAGCCATTTTTTCCCATTCTCGCTTAGTCTTGGAATGGCTATGAGGTAGGCGTTGTTTGGTGAGACATCATAGATTTTTGCGAATAAAACGATTACTGGTTGTTCTGGGACGATGTCTTCAGAAGTTGGCCAAATCCATAACGGTGGCGTCTTTTTTCTCTCCTTTGTATGCGGCTATGTCAAACATGTGGTTTGCCCCTGATCTTCCTTTCAGAAACGCGGGAGCTTCAACTTCGAAACCGTTTTCAATAAGGAACTCCTTTATGGGTGCGATGAAAATCCAGCCTGCTGCTATTTCGTCTTTAACCTCTTCATTTAGGCTGTAAGCATATACGTCTTTAACTTCGATTTCTTCAAACGTGAATTTGGCTTGGCAGCCTCTGCAGAAATGCCTAGGCACGGG
>WUQU01000300.1 GCA_009889605.1 Candidatus Bathyarchaeota archaeon
AGCGGCGAAGCGCCTAAACCTGCGGCATAAATAGGCACCGCCAACCCAACTCCAGTAAGCATTTGCATAAAGAAAACCGAAACAAACAGAACCCTCAAAGAGCTCCTGTGATCTTGTTGCGCCCTATTTTCCATAGTCTTCACTTGAAAAGGTCTTCAAGTATAAAATATTATTAGTGCGAACCCAGAAAAAGAAACATACAATAAATCATGCAAAGCAAACTATTTATAATATGACAAAACTATTTATAATATGGACAAGGCGGACAAGGCCTTTAGGCGGCCAAATGCTTTTTCTATAAGCTTGAGGTTATTACTGAAATTAGAGGACTTGAAAGGGTATGGTTGAAAACGTTAGAGAACTCCTCAAGGCTCATGAAGGCATAAAACATGAAGTTTATCTGGATATTGAAAACTCAAGCATGGTTCCAAAAGAAATCGTGGAGACTATGCTGCCATACTTCAACCAGCGTGCCTATGGCAATCCCACTTTAACGCATAAGCCTGGATGGGAAGCCTTCGAAGCCATAATGGAATCTGCCCAAAAAATAGCACATTTTCTAGGCTGCAAAAACCTAGAAGAAGTCAACTTTACCCCCGGCGAAACAGAAGCCAACAATCTTGCCTTACTGGGAACAAGCCTAAAAATGAGGGAAAAAGGCAAAAAGATTGTAATATCCGCCATTGAGCCCCTAAGCGTAATGCATGTGGCTGAGATGCTTACAAGATACGGGTTTTCAGTAACAAAAATTCCCGTGGACAGCGAAGGCTTCATAAACCTTGAAAAACTCGACGCCGCCGTAGACAAGGAAACAGTCTTGGTAAGCATATCCGCTGTGAACCATGAAATAGGCACCGTCCAACCAGTCAAAGAAGCTGTGGACATTGTAAAAAGTAAAAACCCCTCCACCATATTCCACACAGACGCCTCAGACGCTTACGGGAAAATCCCCTTCAACGTCCAAACTTTAAACGTGGACCTAGCCACCATAAGCAGTTACAAAATTTTAGGACCCCGCGGAATAGGCGTCCTCTATTCAAAGGAAGGCATAAACATAGAACGCATTCTGGAAGGCCAAATTGGAACCCAAAAACTCTGGCCTGGAGTGGAAAACACCCCGCTAATAGTGGGGTTTGCAAAGGCCTCGGAACTTGCGTTCCAAAACTTCGAAGAAAACGTAAACCACATGAAGATGCTTAGAGACAAACTTATAGAAGGCATATTCACAAAAATCTCAGATGTATACTTGAACGGGCCTAAAGGCGAAAAACGGGCGCCAGACAACGCAAACATAAGCTTCCTCAGATGCGAGGGCGAAGCCTTAACCATAGAACTAAGCCTAAACGGCGTATATGTTTCAAGCGGAAGCGCCTGCACTCGGAGACTGCTTCAGCCAAGCCACGTTCTAATCGCCATTAGCAGAAAATTTGAAGCAGCTCACGGCGGCATCCTCATGAAAGTAACCCGTTACCACAAGGTTGAAGACATAGACTACGTTTTAGAAGTTCTACCCAAAGCTGTTGAAAGACTTAGGGGAATAACAGGCTCCACAGGAGTTGAGTAAAATGTCGCGTGTGCCATTACCATACAGCCAAAAAATTCTCGACCTTTTCAGAAATCCCAAAAACCTTGGAAAAATGGAAGACGCCACAGTGTCCGCTGTGGCTGGGAACCCTGCATGCGGAGACATGATAACCTTCTACCTAAAAATCAACGACCAAGACGTCATCGAAAAAGCATCGTTTGAAAGCTACGGATGCGCCGCAAACATAGCCACTTCAAGCATAGTCACAGAAAAAATTAAAGGAATAAAACTTGAAGACGCTTGGAAAATCTCGTGGGAAAGTATCGCCGAGGAAGTTGGCGGCCTCCCAGCTGTCAAATTTCACTGCGGTGTTTTAGCCGTTGGCGCCTTAAGAAGAGCTATAAGAGTTTACTATAAAAACAAGCAAGCCTCTCCAGAGTGGCTGCCCGCAGAACTAACATTCGAGGAAAAGCAAGCCCTTGAAGAGGAAGAACTTGCAAGGGTACTCTCAAAGAAAATGAAAACGTCTGAGGAAACATGATGTTCGATCCCTACAAGGTTAGAGAAGATTTCCCAATATTAAAGCAGAAAATAAACAATCATCCGCTAATCTATTTTGATAACGCAGCAACAACCCAAAAACCCCGACAAGTCATTGAAGCAGTAAAGGAATTTTATGAAAGGTATAACGCAAACGTCCACAGAGCGGTGCACACGCTTTCTCATGAAGCCACAAGCCTTTACGAAAGCGCCCACGAAGAAGTCGCCAAATTCATCAACGCAAAAAACATTGAAGAAATAATTTTTGTCAGAGGCACAACAGAAGCCATAAACTTTGTCGCCTATTCATGGGGACTTAGAAACCTAAACCGCGAAGACGAAGTGTTGTTAACACTTATGGAGCACCACAGCAACATCGTCCCATGGGAGATCCTCTCAAAAATAAATGGGTTTAAAGTTAAATATGTGGATGTGAATTCTGACGGCACATTGAACTATGAATCTTTAGAAGATTCGCTATCCAGGAAAACCAAGATTGTTTCCGTAACTCATGTATCCAATGTCACTGGGTGTATAAACGACGTCAAACGGATTATAAAAACCGCCCATGAGTACGGTGCATTGGTGCTTGTTGATGGCGCCCAATCCGTTCCACACATGCCCGTAGACGTTAAGGACTTAGATGTCGATTTTCTTGCTTTTTCTGGGCACAAAATGCTTGCGCCTACAGGCATAGGCGTCCTGTACGGTAAACGGGAACTCCTCGAGAAGATGGAGCCTTTTCACGGAGGAGGCGAAATGATCCGTAACGTATCCTTCGACACCGCAACAGGGCGATGCTTAATCTCTTGGAATGATCCACCATGGAAGTTTGAAGCTGGAACCCCAAATATAAGCGGTGGAGTAGGCTTGATGGCTGCCATAAAATACTTGAAATCATTAGGAATGGAAAATATTTTCTCCCATGAATGCGAATTATCCGAGTACGCTTTGCAGCGTCTTCAAGAGTGCCACAAAGTTAGCTTTTATGGTCCGAAAGGCAGGTCAACAAGGTGTGGTATAATCCCTTTTAATGTTGAAGGGTTCGACTCTCATGATGTGGCCCTTTTTTTGGATTCGTTTGGAATCACAATCCGTAGTGGCTTCCACTGCGCCCAGCCTCTCCATCAAAGGCTCAACTTGCCCTCTTCAGCTAGGGTAAGCTTCTATCTATATAACACGCGAGAAGAAATCGACCGATTTATTGAAGTTTTAAAAGAAATGGAGCAACTGTAATGGTTGTAGTTGAAGATTACGTCTCAAACATAGAGGAAACATGTGGTGAAGAAAAACATTTCATAGTATTTCTAAAATATGAGAAGAAAGATGAGGCCTTAGCTAAAATACTTGCGAAAACAAAAGTGGAGAGGTCAATATCTTCCATAATTTTTGAGTTGAACTTTAAAGGAGTGCCTATACGAGTTTATTCAAGCGGTAAAATACTCTTCAGAGACGTGAAAGACAAAACAACACTTAAGAATATCTTGTCTGAGTTGTTGCTTTGAGAGAGTTTAAAGTTCCTCGAAAACCTTCGCGACCTTCTGCAACTACTTCGTTATAAGCATCAAAATTTTAACTCTTTTTTCGATTTTTGATCTCTGAGAATTCACCATTGCTCCCAGTTTTTCTATAATCCCACCCATAATGTCGATCACGAGGCTGTGGTTTTTGTGTTCTAGGAGGTTAAGAGTTTCAACTCCTACATTTTTTTATCAACAATTATCAGCCTACCATTTCTGTCTAAAAATGACTTGCTTGCCGTTGTTTGATATCTTATTGGAAGTGAAGAAATTGAAATCTCCAAATTCTCGCAGAAAGGCTTCAAAACAACCGTAAGTAAGTTGAAAACTCTTTGATAAGGTCAGATTCCTCCTTTGAAAGTTCTAGCATTTGCCCTAAATTTTCTTGGAGTACCTTAAGCTGTTCTAGAGCGTTTCCGCTTTCAGAAATTCTTTCCTCTTCTACAACGGTAGCGTCAATTAATGTCGGGGTTTCACTTACCTCAACGTTTTCCTCGCTCAACAGACCACCTGCCTACTCTTCACATTTTTGTTTATCTTCCTTCAGTGGCAATAATAGTGCTAGTCTGTAGCGGGCATTACGCACATGTGAGCGGCACAGAATATTGTGTATTAATACATCATAATGTTTTTATCGTGCCCTATAATGCTATTTGATGAGGGAGACAATGAAACAAGAAGCCAAAGTATCAAGCTTTGGCTACGGGACAGATGCAATAAAAGCAACTGGTAAATACGGAGTTAAAACAGAATATGTCTCGCTTAAAAGAAATAACTCAAAAATAACAGTGGGCATAAGTAAAAGGAAGGAAATGTCCCGTTCCCCCTTTATTATAAGTATGATATAGAAAAATACGATCTACACCCAGGATACGAGTTTCCAGAATTCCTTCAAAGCTTGTTTCCAAAAGGAACCCCTGAATATGTAGACAGCGGACAAAGATATGTTGAACGAATAATACGTGCCCTATATTACTTCAAACAATGCGCCTTGATAGGTCCATCGGGAACTGGGAAAACTCACATAACCTATCTCGTTGCAGAGTTAACCGGCTTACCTGTTTGGGAAGTAAACTGTGGACTACAAACATCCTCCTACGACCTAATCGGAAGATTCATCGGTCTGGGGAAAGAAAACTGGGTTGACGGCCAAGTAACCAGTTGGCTACGATACGGTGGCCTTCTATACCTCGACGAAGCAAACATGATGAAACAGGATGTAGCTACAAGGCTTAACCCCGTGCTTGACACAAGAGGGCATCTTGTTTTAAACGAAAAGGACAACGAAATAGTTGTTCGCCATCCATACGCTTACCTGATAATAAGCATGAACCCTTTCTCTGCAGAATTCGCCGGAACAAAGCCTTTAAACGCCGCCTTCAGGCGACGAATGAGCGTATGGATAAACTTTGACTATGAAAGCGTTGGCGAAAGAATCTCGCAAAAAGAAGTCGAGCTTTTAATAAAAAGAGCGCAGATAGACGAAGACACCGCCTACAAAATCATTAGAGTAGGCGCTGAAATGCGAAGACAATACAAAGCTGGCGACTTGCCCTACGGTCCATCCATAGGCGACTTAATTCACTGGGCTGTACTCATAAAAGACGGCTCAGACCCTATAAGCGCCGCCGAAGAAACAATTGTAGCCTTAACCAGCGACAGCGTAGAAGTGCAAGCTGATGTTAGAAGACTCATAGAGTCCATCTTTTAAGACTTAATTTTTCAAAATAACGGTGAACCAATTTGGGTTTTCAGGAGTACGCCTAGGCCCTCTTTTTTGAAAAAGATCTGCTTAAAACAAAAGTTTTAGTCACAACTAAATATCAGTTTCCTCAACTTATCTGCAAAGCTGAAGGTTTCGAAGTTATACTGCCAGAGCCCACATTCACCGTAAACCATGAAGGCGAAGAGATGCTTTCTTTTGTAGGCTATCTTTTCCCATCAAATGACCTTGGCAAAAGCCAGATGGCAAGTATTTTTAGGGCGGCAATTTTCCATATGGGTGCTCATGTTCTCTCATCAAATTTTAAGGATTACGAGGAGTGGCGGGAAGATAAAGAGCCGCGTCTGGCAAATTTTATTGTTTCTTTACTTGAAGATATAGTAGCTAACGCTTATGTCTATGCTTGGTATCCGGACAAACTTGTAGACTTAACCTTAAAAAAAAATGCGCAATATAAACTGCATATTGACCCCCCGCCACCAAACTCATGGCAGCCCTTTTAGCCGAAGTTCACATGGGCTTTACTGGATTAGAAATTAACGTG
>WUQU01000301.1 GCA_009889605.1 Candidatus Bathyarchaeota archaeon
CTACCAATATGGGCTTGCGAAAAATGCGGCGCAAAAACCCTCATAGCAAACAAAAAAGAGCTAGTGGAAAAAGCCATAGAAAAGCCGCCGCCAAACTTTGAACTCCATAAGCCATGGATAGACCGCATCAAAATAAAATGTGAAAAATGCGGAGGCACCATGAACCGTGAACCCTTCGTCTTGGACACTTGGCATAATAGTGGCGCTTCGCCCTACGCAAGGTTCACAGACGAAGAATTCGCCAAATACGTGCCAGTTGAATTCCTCACAGAAGGCATAGACCAAACCCGAGGATGGGCAAACTCGCTCCTACTGGAACACATAATATTGACTGGGAAAGCGGAAGCACCCTACAAGGCTTTCCTATTTCAAGGCTTAACCCAAGACGCTAAGGGCAGAAAAATGAGCAAAAGCCTAGGCAACATAATAGAAGTAAACAAACTCCTCGAAAAAGCCTCCGCAGACGTCTGCCGATTCTACCTACTGCGAAAATGCTCGCCAATAGAGTTCATGAACTTCGACGTAAACGAAATGAACCGCCGCCCATACCAGGTGTTAGCTACACTATATCACTTAAACAGGTTTTTCGTGCAAAATGCTGAATACGATGGTTTCAACCCGCAAAGACACACATTGGAATGGGCAAAAGAAAACAGTTACCTTAAAAAGCCAGACCTTTGGCTCTTATCAAAACTTCAAAAGGCAATAAGCGATTACACGGCTAGGCTGGATAAATGTGAATTTAACTTTGCGCTTGCAGAACTGGAAGAGTTTGTTGTCGAAGTTGTAAGCCGCTTATACGTGCCAATGATAAGAAAAGAACTATGGACAGACGACCAGGAAACCCTCAACCGCAGGCTAGCCATATACGCATGTCTGTGGCATGTGCTAAAAACTGCTGTACTCCTATTCAACCCAATAACACCCTTCCTAAGCGAAGCCCTATACCAAAAAATCTACAAAAGACTTGATAATACACTGCCAGAATCCGTAAACTTTGAAAAATGGCCAGAACCAAACGAAAAACTCCGCGACAAAAACCTAGAAGAAGAATTTGAAGCTTTGTTAGAATGTGTTTCTCTGGCTTATTCAGCACGACAGTCCGCCAGGCTTAAGAGAAGATGGCCCCTACGCAAAATGTTTGTGATGGCATCGGGGAAAGCTTGCAAGGCCTTGGAAAACCTAAAAGAGGTTCTCGTGGAGCTTGCAAACGTTAAGGAAGTAGAATACGCCCAAGAATTGCCAGAAAACCTTAAAGCCGAAGTGGATGCCAAAAGATGGGTTGGCGCTTCTGAAAAGGGCATAAGCGTCTATTTAGACGCTTACAGAGACGAAGGGCTTTTAGGTGAAGGCTTAATGCGCGATATAGCCCGAAGAGTCCAAGCCTTAAGGAAAGAGTTAGGCTACGTGCCAACAGACATACTAGACAGCGTCCACATAACTGGCTTGGACGGAGAAAACATAAGGCTTCTACAGCCATACCTAGGCGAAATGGCTGAACTAGTTCGAGCCCGAAAAGTCCAGCTGCACACAAGCCGAGACGAGGTTGAAACTGAATGGCATGAATACCCCCTAGATGAAAAGAAAATCTATATCGCCATACCTTAACACTTGAAACGCAAATTCAAACAAAATAGCAGTTATGCCTTCTCGATTTTCTCTTTCCATCATGCTATTAAGGTTAATACAAGCGCGGTAGTTAAGGGAATTGCCAAATTGTCATTTATCGGTAGAGGTAGGCTTTCAACAATTGTTGCTGTTGCAGCAGCTACCAACGTATTTAAGGGATTAACATAAAAGAGGGCAGCTAAGAAACCAGCAAATAAACCGCGGCTAAGCCTTCCAAAGTTTTTTCCTGTTAAAGGACATCCTTTTTCTTCCAATAGTTTTTCCAACAATAGCGGCGGCGCTGTCGCCTAAAGCGAAAGTAGCAATAGCCGCGTTGCTGACTGAGATAGGAAACAACAGCAAAGTGAAAAGTGTGCCCAAAGCAAAGAATACTGGTGCTGTGGCAAACTCGTAAAGCTCCGCCTTTGTGGCTGCATGGTACACGATCCAAGAGATTATGGGTACACGTTTACCCTCCAACATCGCCACTTCGGAGGCAACATACAAAAAGGTTACAGCTACTATAGGGAGAGCAACGGCGTATTTCCCAACAAGGCTTGAGAGAAAAGGAACCGTGAAGCCGCAAGCGTGAATAACCTCTCGGAAAATCGTGCCCTTAGAAAGCGAAACACCCCTTCTCGGCTCCACACTAATTAAGGGAAGAATTTCGACTAGACTTCCAG